>JAJDBH010000033.1 GCA_029261455.1 Nitrospinaceae bacterium | reverse complement strand
AGCTTCCTTGAGTCTAGTGATATCTCGGTCTGAACCAACTATACGCAAAGGTCTTCCAGTTTCATCCCTTTTAACGACTCGGCCCTGATCAAGATTCCAGCGCCAAGTACCATCTTTTCTCAATATTCGGTTTTCACATTGATAACCGTTTGTCTTGCCTTGAAAGTGGTCACTTAAGGACTTCAACAATTTTGGCAAATCATCAGGGTGTACCAAACTTTTCCATGAGTCACTATTTGACTCCAATTCCCCAGGTTTGTATCCCAGCGACTCCAGCCAGCAAGGTCTAAAAAACATTTCATCGGTTAATAAGTTCCAATCCCAAAGCCCATCTGTGGTAGCGGCAAAAAAATGTTCCAGCCTCTCTTCATTAGCACTCAAAGACTCCTCAAGTTCCTTTTTATATTTTTGAAGTTTTTCCTCAGCAGTTTTTCTATCAGTGATGTCTGATGAAATACCAGCGAGTCCAATAAGGCTACCTCCCTCTCCATGTAGGGGAAATAAAATGGAGTAAAAGGTTTTAACATTTCCATTCACAGTGAATTGTTCTTCCACAAATAGAGGTCTGCGGGTTCCAATTACCTTCCTGTCATTTTTAACAAACCGGTCTGCCACACCCCAGGGAAAAACCTCGTAGGGTTTTTTTCCAACAATCTCTGTTTTTTTCGCACCCGTTACCTGTTCAAATATTTTATTAACATGAGTGTATTTGCCGCTCATGTCCTTCATGTAAATGAGAGCAGGTGAATTATCAATGAGACTTTTTAGTATAGCTTCATTAATTTTACTCTTTTCCTCTGCATTTTCTTTTTCTGTCACATCAAACTTTAAAAGCATGCAACCATTTTTATCGAGCGGAGCAACTGCCTTCAAAAGAAACCATTTTTCTTGTTCAAGGTGATCACAAAGGTATACGGTTTCAAAAAATTGGCTGTCCCCGTTTATTACAGAGCGAACCCCATTTATCTGTTCTTCCGAAATAATTTTCCACCGGGCACATTCAACCAGATAATCAGAGCCGACAATCAGCCCTGGAAAGTTGGCAATAATTTCTGGTTGGTAAAAATTTTCCCAACTTGAGTTCACATAAATGATCTCTCCCTCTTCATTGATCATACAAACATTGCCCGGAATCAAATCCAGTAACTCCTTGAGCTCAAAGTTTTTTTGATCAAATAAAAACAATTTTTTATCTCAAGTTAAAATTAATCGGTATTCCACTCGGTAAAAAAGTAATACACCATTGCGATGGCAATAACCCCTGCTAGACCAACAGTCATAATGCAACTTAAGTTCATTATTTAATCCTCCTAGCTAATTTATTAATAGTTTCTGTATTTTATTGATTCCCTGTCCAAAAAGCAAAGTTTGACTCATAGCTGCAAAAATATTTCACAGGAAACTGGTAATTATTTCCGAAAGGGTCCATATTTGTAACAAGTAAATGTCTTATATCAGGTTGTTTATGAAACTACTCTACCCATTTGCCAAACGCTTTATCGCTGGGCCCGACCTTAAAACAGCTTTACCCGCTATTCGTGGCATCGAAGAGTCTGGTTATTTTTCATCCATTGATATTCTGGGAGAAAGCGTTAGCACCCGACAACAGGTGGAGGCCACAAAATCTGAATACCTTAAACTCTTTGAGTCGCTCAGTAGCATTAACCAGTCCTTTGATTTTTCTATCAAGCTCTCACAGCTAGGTTTGGATATTGACAAAGAATTCTGCACTGAAAACCTAAAACAATTGGCTCGTGCACTCGGGAACCACACAATCCGACTTGATATGGAAGATTCCACCCGCACTCAAAACACTCTAATAATTTGTGAAGAAGCACATAAAACCTACCCTCATCTTGGTCAGGCCATACAGGCCTACCTCTTCCGCTCTGCCAATGATGTTAGTCACTGTATTGATAACAGTATATCTATAAGAATTTGCAAAGGTGCATATAAAGAGCCTCCAGACGTTGCTCTGCAGTCAATGGATAAAATCAGAACAAACTTTTTCAAGCTCGCCTGCCAACTCCTGAAAGAAGGATATCAGCCTGCAATAGCAACCCATGACGAAAAACTACTGGTAGAACTTCTGAAGTTTATACAACAGGAGGAGATAAAACCCGAATCCTTTTATTTTGAAATGTTGTATGGCATACGACGAGATCTGCAGAAAATACTTAAAAATAAAGGTTACCGAGTAAGAATATATATCCCCTACGGCAAGGCATGGTTGCCATATACCTTACGCCGACTGGCCGAAAAAAAAGAAAATCTGTGTTTTGTAATCACACATTTATTTAGAGAAACTTTTGGCCTAAGAAAACTGCATTGACCTATATCTCATACATTCATATGGGGGAGTGATAAAAATGTAATAAACTGAAAAAAGCGACATTGTTCCTATCGTCTTTGCGAGGAGATAACGGCGACGTGGCCGAGAAACTTATTCATAAGCTTTCGTGCACTGCAAGGGTATGTGATGTCCTCTTCCTTAGCCTTCATGCCCTGCAAGGGTAAACACAGGTGTTCTGGATCGTCGCACTCCCTTCGGTCTTTCGCGATGACATGCTTGAAATTAAACGGCGACTATTCCAATTAAGCGCGTAGGCGATTTACATAACGAATGGTTTCCTGAGAATATTTTCCGGTAACTTGTGGAAGCACCTTCGCCACTTGATCCCAGGATTTGACTGGTTCATGCGAAATCTTATTTATTGCCTTGGCAATATTGCCCATCCCAGCATTGTAGGCCCCGGCTGCAAAACTCCAAGCCTCCTTCTCACTAATTCCTTCTTTTTGGTATTTATCAAAAAGCTTTTTCAGATAACGAGCCGATGCGTCCAAGTTTGACTCGGCATGCCAGACCGACCCCGGTGTCTTGTCATCGCCAATAGTCAGCCCTAGCTCCTTGGCTGTTTCCGGCATGATCTGACCTAACCCCATCGCTCCTCTTGGGCTTAAAGCTTTAGGGTCATATGCGGACTCTGTTTGTATGAGTTTTTGAAATAGCTTTGCTGGAATAGAATTTTTAGCAGCAACACGAATTGACACATCCTTAATGGACAAGTTTGTCAGCTTGCCCACGTCCTCCATATTTTTTGTCGTCTCATAGGATTTCAAAACTTGACGTGAATTAATGGCTGGCTGAAATTCTTTTTCGGCACTGAAACCTTTTAGTTTAAGAAGAGCTTTAGAAAGTGCCAATGGGTCAATCTGCGATTCTGAAGATCCACCGGTTGGATTCCATGCACGAATCATTTCCATTTGATGTTTGATCAATACAGAATAAAAAGGATCGGAGTAACCTATACTCGAAGCCCTACCCGTCTTAACTGGGCTGGCAGAATCCAACTTATTCATACTTTGTTGATAAAAATCTAGATTGAGCACTGAAAACTCCCGACGATAATTTGACACAATCACCCTTTACCTACATATGAGCAAACCGCATGCCAAAACTTATTTTTCAGGCCATCCAGCAGAAATAGTTCTTTTCTTAAACACCTTGTTTATCCGGCATTAAAATACGAGTTTACGTGCAAAAATAACGTTTCAGCACCCGAAATATGTAAATAAATCAATACATTTTTTTGAGTTTATGCTAATATTCCTATAGTAAATATTAGACATAGTTAACTTAACAAACTAACTACTATTCAGGAGGGGAGACTTGAATATACCAAATGTTCGCGGAGGTATATTTTGGATATTCTCACCTTACTTGATGACGACAGTTCTATTGTCTCCTTCCCTAGGGTTTACACTCAATTTCAAGAGGCCATGTCTGATGAAAATACTTCCTTTTCAGAAATTGGGGATATCATCGTTTATGACGCTGGCCTGTCAGCACGTTTACTTAGAATAGTTAATAGCGCCTTTTATGGGTTTCCGCAAAAGATAGAGACAATTTCTCATGCCATCGGTGTAATAGGAACCCGACAATTGAGTGATCTGATGCTATCCGCTATCGTCATAGACAAATTCAAATCCATTCCCGAATCCATGATCAATATGGAGTCTTTCTGGCAACACTCCATTGCCTGCGGACTGATTGCACGAGAGCTAGCATCCCAAAAAGAAAATCTCGACCCCGAAAAATTTTTTACCGCTGGAATGCTTCATGATATTGGCCAGATTATTTTATGCATGAAACTCCCGCAGTTAAGCTTGAAGGTTTTACTGGAGCTTCAATCTCGACATGAGCCACTACACGAGCTGGAATGTGAGGAACTGGGGTTCGACCATGCCGAACTGGGTGGTAAACTTTTAAACAAGTGGAATCTTTCTGAATTCCATGTGGAAACAACAACATTCCACCATGAGCCCGCTAAAGCCCCTAATTATTCTATGGAAACATCTATCATTTATCTCGCTGATATTCTGGCAAACACCATGAAATGGGGATGTAGTGGTGAAAGTAAAATACCATCTATTTTAGACGCGAATGTATGGGAGATTATCCAGCTTCCCAATCGTATCTCTCTCTCTGAACTGAAGGAAAAAATCCAAGCCTCGTACGATGAAACAGTGAGTCTTTTCCTTCAGAAAGCCTGATCAATACCAGCCTCTCTTTTTCCTGATGGGGCCCCTATCCCTAAATCTCATTAAGACGCCAGCCAAGTTGATCGAAAGCATTTAGCAACCGTCAGAAAAAAACAGGACACCAAATTCCTCCTACCCCTCAATCTAATCCCACTGCTCTAGCCTGCTGGTCTGCCAGGTAAGAGCTCCGTACAAGAGGTCCAGCCTCCACATGACTCAAACCTAATGATTCACCAATCATTTTATATTCCGCAAAACTGTCTGGATGAATAAAATCGACCACTTCCATATGAGCTGGGGAAGGCCTGAGGTATTGCCCAAGTGAAAGAATTTGACATCCGGCATCGACAAGATCCTTCATCGCTTGAATGATTTCTTCTCTTTTTTCTCCCAAACCCAGCATAAGTCCACTCTTCACAATAACGCCTTCAGTCTCTGCCGCTATTTTTAAAGTTTTCAAAGACCACTCGTAGCGGCACTGAGGACGCGCCTGCTTTTGCAAAGATTCAACCGTCTCTAAATTGTGAGCCAACACATCGGGTCGGGCTTCGCATACTTGACGAATGAGATCAGTATTTCCCTGAAAATCTGGAATTAAGGCCTCAACTTTAATCTCTGGGCACTGGTCTCTAATAGCCTCAACCGTCTTAACCCACTGCCCTGCCCCTCCGTCCTGTAAATCATCGCGATCCACAGAAGTTATGACTGCAAACTTCAAATTCAGTCGTGAGAGTGACAAAGCAACCTTGCCGGGCTCATCAGGGTCAGGGTGTGTCAATTGCCCCGTAGGGACATCACAAAAACGGCAGGCTCGAGTACAGGTATCCCCTAAAATCATGAAGGTTAGAGTTCCCGCATCCCAACAAGTGCCTATATTGGGGCACGAGGCTGACTCGCAAACCGTGTTCAAACCCGTTTCTTTTATAAGAGACTTTAACTGAAAAAATTTACGGGTTCCGGGAAGCCGAGTCTTTAACCATTGAGGCAATCGTTTATGCTGATATTTTGTTGTTGAGTTGCTCATTAAGATTACAAGGGTAAGATTCAACTGAGAAGGTGAGATGTAGTATAATGTGAGGGTTCTTAAAAAGAAACCCTTCGTTTCTTTATCATCAATCATAAATCCAGCCAGTTTTCACATCATTCAAAGGCAATCTCTGCTAAATGCTTTTCAAGACTATTGATAGATATATATTTAGAGAATTACTGAAAATATTCCTGATCAGTATTTTCGCCATGACAATGATTCTCTATCTGGATAAGTTTCTTTTTCTCGCTGAAATGATAGTTAATCGTGGAGTTTCCTTCATAGAAATGGTCATGATGATGGTCTATATTTCTCCCGCCTTTTTTGCGATCACCATTCCCATGGCAGTCCTCATGGCTTCCGTAGTCACATTCAACCAGTTTTCAGTCAATAATGAGTGGGTTGCAATGAAGTCCTGCAACTGGAGTTTTTTGGAGTTAATGAAACCTGTCCTATTTTTTTCATTATTCGCATATTTTATAGCCAATATAGTAATGTTCTGGGCTCTCCCCTGGGGTAACCAGTCCTATAAAGTTCTGGTTTATGACATCATTAAAAACCGGGCAAATATAGACATCCAACCCAACGTCTTCAACCGGGATTTCAAAAACCTGATTCTTCTGGTTAAAGAGCACAATCAAAATTCACAGCTCAAAGGTGTATTCATTGCCGACACCACTAATCCAGAAACCCCACAAATTATCACCTCTGAACAAGGGGTTATATTCCCAAACCCAGAGACCCTTAAAATCCAGCTCAAACTCAACAATGGAACCATTCACGAATTAAGCAATGAAAGAGGCGACTACCAGACTTTAAATTTTGACCGTTATGATATCAATCTCAGCCTCCCTGACACAGATAGGCTGGAGAAGAAAGCCCTTATTGGAAACAAAGAACTCTCGTACTCAAAAATCAAAGATAGAATCCAATTAATGAAATCAAAGGGACTTCCCACTGCTGGGCCCGAGGTTGAGTTGAGCAAAAAGTTCTCCATCCCTTTCACCTGCCTGCTCTTTGCAATCCTAGGTGCACCACTCGGTATCAAATCAAGTCGATCAGGTAAATCCGGCAGTTTTGGGATCACCGTAGCAGTTATCATGGTTTATTATGTCGGACTCATTTTGACCCAAAACCTTGGAAGAATCGGTAAGATTCATGCATACACTTCTGTATGGATACCCAATATAATCCTGCTTTTTGTGGTGGTTTATGTGGTCTATAAAATGCAGAAGGAACTGCCTTTCAAGTTCATGGAGAGCTTCATCGATTTAGTGGTAACGGTTGTTGAGTTCTTCAAAGGCTTAATTAGAAAAACAAACAAAAATCCAGTCAGAAAAATTAAGGCTACGAAAAAGCCCATCACAACCCGCCCTTCTCTAGAGGGAATAGACCAGCTAAGGAAAGTATCTAATCTAAAGAAAGATGAATAACAAAACGGAGAATTAAATGAAAACCGCACGCGATATCATGACTCAAGATGTAATCACGGTGAATAAGAACCAACCCATCAGCGACCTTTCAAAACTATTTATCGAAAACCACTTCAATGGAGTTCCGGTATTAGATGATGAAGGAAAAGTTATCGGAGTGGTCACCCAAGGGGACTTGATAGAGCAGAACAAAAACCTTCACATCCCTACCGTCATCGCTTTATTTGATGCAGTCTTGTTTCTAGAGAGTGAAAAGAAGTTTGAAGACGATGTGAAAAAACTAACTGGCTCCAAAATTGAAGACATTTATCACAAAAATCCTATCGCCGTTTCTCTCGACACCGACCTCAACGAAATCACCACGTTGATGGCTGAAAAAGATGTTCACACCCTCCCCGTTCTAGATGGCAATAAACTTGTCGGCATTATTGGCAAACGAGATGTAATCCGCGCCATGGCTTAAACATCAGACTAAAATATAAATAAATTAAATTATTTATATCGGTTTAACCTCTTGATTTATCAATTCCCTCCAGCAATAACTTACTCCAAAAGATATTGTAATACCGAATTTTATTCTTGCTTTTTTTGCATTTCACAGAGATATTAGGCAGACCAAAATTCGGTTGTCGAAAACAATGAATGAACTGGGTTCAGTGGGTTTATCCAAATATGCCAAGGCACAAAAAATGTCTCTGGCTTAGAACAGATCGAGTTTCGTTCCAAGTCGAATTACTACACACATAAAAATAAAACCTTTATCGATACTTACTCACTAGCTGACCACTATGTCCTATTCGGAGAAGAGAATGAATCCTAGACGCAAACAAGTTCTATGCACTCAAATTATGGCATTTGCATTTTTATTGACGGGTTGTGCGGGGTTTGACGGCAGCAGGGATGACATGACTACTTGGGGAGTCAAGAGTCTAGTGGAAAATCAGTCTTTCCAGAAAATTGATCTTGCACAGGAATTGGATCCAGCCGGACAAATAACAACGAATCCTGACGCAAACATCAAGCTAAACCAGAAAAATTTACGACTGGCTTTTAATAAGTTTTATATCGACCTAAAACCCCAAAGTGACAATGATAAAATGTTGGGCCGAAATCGGGTTCAGGAAAGAATCTTGGGTGCTTCCCAAGATCGTTGCAACGAATATTTCACTTTTTTGGATGGCTTTGATGCTGAAACCAATTTCATGCTAGGCAGCCTTACTACAGCAGTAGCTGGGGCCGGTGCTATCTTTACACAAGTAGACACTGTGCGGGCACTATCTGGAATTGCAGCAATTTTTAGCGGCGTTCGATCAGAGTTCAACGAAGACTATTTTGCCAATCAGACCATTGAAGTAATCCGCAAAGGTATTGAGGCGAGACGGGCAGAACTATATAGAACGATTAAATCCAATCAAAGTAAGGGCCTGAGCAACTACACAGTAGAAGAAGCTATCAAGGATGCTATTGACTACCATGGGGCCTGTTCTCTCACCGCTGGTTTGCTCAAGTTGGGAAAATCGTTGGAACGAGTTGAAAACCCAGGCCTCAAAGATACTGAGAGAGCTGTGAAATTGGCTCAAAAACTTAACAAAACAATGGGAATCGACACCGGCACTATGAAAATTTCGGGATTAACTGGGCCCGTCTCAACCAATCAAACCGTTGATGTAAAAGCAGAAGGTGGCGGGGTTTTAGAAAAAGCAGTTAGCACAAACACAGAAGTTGCCATCGCCGAATTGAGTCCTGATCTTCGCGGCGCTAAGATTAAAGGAGTTTCTCCCGGTGAGACCATCATAAGTTTTGAAGATTTAGGTGGTAAGGTTTATAACCTGGCGGTGAAGGTTGAAAATAAGTTAACCATTACCGGAGATACAGACTTTGAAGTTGGAATAGCAAAATCATGGGCCGTCTCGGATCTGGGGGCAAAGTCAAAGTCAGAGTCCACTAATAGCTTGATTGCCACATTCGACAAATCAACTGGCCAGCTAAATCCAAAATCTCCCGGCAGAACCCTCATCACCATTACCAATGATAAGGGCCAGGTGGGGACAAAGTGGGTCAAAGTGCAAAACGGGTTTAAGCTTGATGAGGCGACAGATGAAATCACATTAATTGTCGGAGGACCTGCTAAGACTGTAAAAGCACAGGGTGGTGTCAGCCCAATAAAAACCTTGACTACAAACTCTGATAAAATTGCAGAAGTCGACACATCAACGGGGCAAATTAAAGCAGCTTCTCCTGGGATTGCTGTTGTCACCTTCACAGATAATGGCAAAAAGGCTGGACTACGGGTTAAGACTGAAAATGCTATCGCTATTCATCCCATTAAAGCGACTCTTGATCCAAATGATCCATCGAACAACTCTGTTACCGTATCATTATTAACCGGAGGTGCCTTTAATAACTCCTCACCAAAGTCTGGACCTAACCGGACAATCACTATCAGTAATAACGAAGCAACCATTACCGCTTTAACGCCAGGTGCGGGAACAGAAGAGGTAATCACATTTTCTGATACAAGGGGAATGAAGGCCTCAATTTTAATCACCATCACAAAATAAAAGGAAAGTGTCGTTGGTGTCGAAAACCAAAATCTTGTTAGCAATATTTCAGAAATGCTGAACGATGAGAAAAACACCAAGCTTCCATTCTTCGCCAGTGAGTATATGCAAATGGCCATCTTGATTTCTGAAGGTTTGCAATGGACACACGATTAGCCGTTTTCATCGTTCACGGTATAGGAGACCAGAAAAAAGGGTTCAGTGATGATATGCAGGAGAACCTGCGCTCCAACTTCAAAAGGGCTCTCCAGCATATGGGCCAAGGCGATCGTGAGGGCCAGGATGACGCCTTGATTTTTCGGGAAGGACTCTGGGCGGACATCACCCAGGGTGGTGAAGACACTCTCAAAAGTAGAATTTTCAACGATCCTGATACCGATGTCGACTGGATTAAAGCGCGAAAATTCTTTGTCGATTATCTTGGTGACGCCATATCCTATTTCAAAGGTAAAGCTTCGGACGTTTACTCGCAGTACAATGCTATCCAAAGCAGGATTGATGGACTGGTGCAAAACCTGTCAAATAAAACCAATCCTGATCAAAATACCCTTCTTACTGTTGTCTCACACAGTCTTGGAACAGTCGTTCTGTCGGACTATCTCTACGACAAGAGAGATACTCTGGAACCCAAACACCAACTTGTCTTTTCAAACTTTTTCACCTTGGGCAGTCCAATCGCCCTGTATGCCAATCGATTTTATAATCATAACTCCCCAAGCAATCCCTTCGCAAACTTTCAACCACAAAAGGTTAAAGATCCTAATGGATTATGGATCAACCTGTTTGATGAAGATGATCTTGTCGGCTACCCCATCCGCCCGGTAAACTCATACTGTAAAAAAACTGTGGCGGCTGATTTGAATGTCTCTGTAGGCTCATTTCTTTCAGGGGGCACACCTGCCAGTCATACCGGTTACTGGGAGGACAAAGAGGTCGGGAAGATTATTGCCGAAAAACTTGCTATTGACTGGCTCAGAGTGAACAAATGGGACAACAAAGAAAAGACTCTCGCGCGAATCAAAAAATATAAAACACGTTTCAAAATGCCTTCGCCTTAAGTTTTTCAAGGCTTATATCATTTCAAATAAACACCGCTATGAAGTTCAATAATGAAAACTTAATACGAGGTTCAAAAGGTCTGGCTGTCGAAGAACTACAAATCCGGCTAGCGGGTTTTAGGGGAACTACTTGGGATGGTGATTTTGGCCCCGGCACTGAATTACAGGTGATCACTTTTCAAAAAGAGTATATGCAATTAGAAGAACCGACTGGTGTTGTAGATCAAAAAGTATTTGAAGCGTTGGAAAACTTCGCCAGGGAATTTCCAGTTAACTTTGATAAATTAAAATGCCCGTGCGGTGAATGTGAAGGTTTTGGGAAAGGTCAGTTTAAAAATCAATATCGTGAAGGCAAACCTGAGATCGAGGCTTACCATTTATTTGAATATCCGGGTATTCACAAGGCTATTTTGCAGAGTTATCGGGCCGCTCAGTCCTATGCAAAAGACCCTGATTTTGGCCCACCTTTCCTTACTTCGGGTTACCGTTGCCATGTGAACAATAAAAATAAGGACCGGAAAAGCACCAATCATATGGGAAAAGCCTTGGACTGCGATTTCGTTTTAAAGGAAGGCGAAGATAAGCGTGACGATGCTAACCGATGCGACAAATTCAGGGGACAACTGGTTGAACAAGCAAACTTCCAAATTGGCTGGAATGGCAGGAACAAAAAATCACTGGAGCCTTCAAATATTGCACCGACATGGATTCATATGGATGTACGAAGCTTTTCTAAACAATATTTACAGGAAAAATATTTTGTGACAACTGAGCAGGAACTGGACAGCAACGATTTATAATCCCCTTTCCATTCAACGATAGTTTCTACTTTTGATTGTTATTTCCATGCTTCAGAGATGAAGAAATGAAATCCTTAAATAGTGGATGGGGATTCATTGGCGAAGATTTAAATTCTGGATGAAACTGACCGGCCAGAAACCATGGGTGGTCTTTCAACTCTATAATCTCAACAAGGTTTCCATTGGGCGACAAACCGCTGAAGACCAATCCAGCCTCTTCCATTTCAATGCGGTACATATTGTTGAACTCATAACGGTGACGATGCCGCTCTTCAATTTCCCTTTTTCCATACGCATTATAGGCGTTAGAATTTTTTCTCAACTGACAGGGATATTCACCCAGCCGCATAGTTCCGCCTTTATCTCCTTGAGAATCCTGATCAGGTAGGAGGTCTATAACCAGATAGGGAGATGTGGAAGAAAACTCAGCACTGTTGGCATTTTTAAGCTTCGCCACATTCCTTGCAAATTCAATCGCGGCACAATGCATGCCGAGGCAAATGCCAAAATAAGGCACCTTCTTTTCCCGGGAATACTGAACCGCTTTAATTTTTCCTTCGATACCACGGTCTCCAAATCCCCCGGGAACCAGAATTCCATCACACTCTTTCAGCAGATCCGGGCCACCCTCTTTTTCAAGATCCTCTGCATCCACCCAGTCAAAAATGACACGAGCATTATTGCCAATCCCTCCATGAATCAAGGCTTCAGTCAGGCTTTTATAGGACTCCTTCAAGTCCACATATTTTCCCACAATACCAATCCTGACCTCATGTTTGGGCTTTCTCAAAACCTGATTGATCGATTGCCAACGTTCCAGATCTGGCTGTTTTGGCTTCATCCCCATTTTTTCCAAAATGATTTCACAGAGCCCTTCTTTTTCCAAACTAAGAGGAACTTCATAAATAGAAGGAACATCCATAGCGGTGATGACAGACCTGGTCTCGACACTGCAAAACAAAGCTATTTTTTCTTTGATGGATTTAGAAAGATTTCTTTCAGTCCGGCACAACAGAACATCCGGTTGAATGCCAATTTCTCGCAATTTCTGAACACTATGCTGAGTAGGCTTGGTTTTCAATTCATCTGAAGTTTTAATATAGGGGACGAGAGTCAAATGAACATAAAGCACATCTTTCGGTTTGACATCAAAACGGAACTGACGAATGGCCTCAAGAAAAGGTAAGCTCTCAATGTCACCAACCGTACCGCCGATTTCGCAAATAACAATATCCACCCCACTACTACTACCGACCGAGAGTATATGATTTTTGATTTCATCTGTAATATGAGGAATCACCTGAACTGTAGCGCCTAAATACTCACCTTTCCTTTCCTTTTGAATCACATTATGGTAGATGCGTCCTGCTGTAATATTATTGGACCGGCGCATTTTTGCATGAGTGAATCGTTCGTAATGTCCAAGGTCCAGATCAGTTTCTGCACCATCATCGGTCACATAAACCTCGCCATGCTGAAATGGATTCATCGTCCCCGGATCTACGTTGATGTATGGGTCCAGTTTAAGAATAGTTATTTTAAGACCAGAGCACTCCAGCAAACTGCCTATGGATGATGCCGCAATCCCCTTACCTAAAGAAGATAGAACCCCGCCCGTGACGAAGATGTATTTTACTTTTTTACCGTTAGTTCGTTTTTTCACTTAATATCCTCAGCAATTTCAGGGTAAAACCGTCGCCAAACTCTTTTCTATCATCGCTAAATCCGCTTCACAGTCCACACCAATCGAGTCTAAATCCGTTTCAACAACTTTAATGCGGAAACCATTCTCAAGAATGCGCAATTGCTCGAGCTTTTCAATTTTCTCAAGACCCGACACAGGCAAACTGTCAAACTCCATCAAAAAACTTTTTCTATATGCGTATAGACCAATATGTTTATACCAGAAAGGCCTCAAAGGATCGACATTTGTATCGACGCCATCTCTATCCCAAGGTATTGGAGCCTTTGAAAAATATAGAGCCGAGTCAGATTTATCCACCACAACCTTGGTTATATTGCGATCCATCAACTCATCACGCGATTTGATCAGTATTCTCAACGTAACCGTTGACTCAGAAGCCTCTTCCAGCAAAGGCCGTACAATAAGATCAATATTCGCCGGTGGGATCAATGGCTCATCTCCTTGCACATTCACAACGATTTCGCATTTTTTATCACGAACCACCTCGGCAATACGATCGGTTCCAGACTCATGATCCTGAGAGGTCATGACGGCATTTCCACCAAACTTATTAACAGTATCCAGAATACGAACATCATCGGTAGCAACAATCACTTCTGAAACACTTTTCGCCATACTCGCCTGTTCAAATACCCATTGGACCATCGGCTTGCCTTTGATGAGAGCAAGAGGCTTGCCGGGAAACCGAGAGGAGGCCCATCGTGCAGGGATAACAGCTATAACCTTTGGATCAACAGGCATGAACCAACCCTCTCCATAAATTCATCACAAGATTTTTCAAATCCAACAATTTGAATAATTATTTTCCCAGGAAAAAAACAATAGTACATGAAACAAACAGGATTCTTTAAGAAGAAATGGGAACTCAAACGACAGGGGTTAAAACAAAGGCGTCGGATTTATAACAGGAAATAATATCCCTGTTAAAGCCTCTATGAGGGGAGAATAACCCAAAACGCAGTGGGCTTCAACCGATAAGTGGGGAGAGAAAGGTAAAAGGTGTTTAGAACGCTAACTACTGAATCTGGTTCAATTGAGCAAGAATTTTCCCACGCACTTCGGAGGGAGGATTCTTCTTCAAAGCACCTTCCAAAACTTCAACGGCACGACTGGTTTCACCTTTTTTAGAATAGGTCAGACCCAACATATAACGGGAGTCATGCGCCTTGTTGCCTCTGGGATATTTGTTTAAAACCGTCTCAAACTGGAGAATAGCATCATCATACATCTCCAGAGCTACATAATTAGTGCCAATCCAGAAAGCAATATTATCTTTTAATTTATTTGGCGGGCTACTCAGAGACAGGTTTTGGAACAACAAAATAGATTCGTCATAATCTCGACTTCGATATGCACTGAGAGCTTTGTCATATTCTGGCGGGGTTTTTGCCGGTGCTCTACGCATGCGCTTTTTAGGTGCAGGAGCTTGAGCTTTTTGCATTTTGATTCGGGCAATCTCTTCGTTAAGGCGAGCCATCTGCGCCTTCAAGTCCTCAACTTCTGGTTCCAAAAAATCAGCCGAGTCCGTCACTGAAGAGGCACTACTCTCCAGCCTTTCGCTTGCGGCATTGATCTTGGGCTCCAAGGTACTCAAAATTTCTTCCAGCTCCCGAACCTTACTGATCAAGGCTTCCTGCTGGCTTTGCAGGCTTTCCACATCGCCCTTCAACTCATTTTTATCAGTGCGCTGATCTACACTCGCGAAGCCTTCGGGATCGCCATCAATAAAACCGTCTTCATTTTCATCAATATCCGCAAACTCACTATCTTCAGCAAAGAAATCATCCTCACCGGAATCCGCTCGTTTATCTCTGTTTCCACGTCGGCCTCTTCCACCACGTTCCTCGACTTCTTCATCTTCAAAGGGAAAATCTTCCTCAAATGCCAAGTCATCTTCATCTTCACCAACCCAAGGAAGATAACTACAACCGGTAAAAGTTAAAGAAAAGAACAGCACCAAAACTAAGATGAGGCGCGAAAAAATATTGGCGGGCGGCATATCTGACTCCATCAAATTCTAAAAAGGATACATTACCCCTTAATAATCAACGAATTATATGAGGTTGACCGAATAATGTCAACCCATTATAAATGGTTTGCTCTGCTAAATATATCGAATTTTTAAGGGTTTTCTTTAGGTTTTTATTGTTCTTTCAGCATGTGTTCCCGTTCTGTTTAACGACACGGTTCGCACTAAAATCTCTGTGGCTTTCTCAATTTCGGCAATAGTATTACTCTTGCCCAAACTAAAACGAATGGATGAGTTGATTTTGTCAGTCGGTATGCCCATCGCTGTCAGCACAGGGGAAGGAAGTCCAGTCCCAGAACTACAGGCCGATCCCGTAGAAACGGCCACTCCAGCCATATCCAAACCAATCAATAGAGTATCGCCTTCGACACCTTCAAAACCGAGGTTTAAAGTATTGGGGAGTCTGTTCTCCAAATCGCCAAAAACTTCCACTCCCGAAATCTTGCTGGAGACCAAATGAAAAAAATGATCGCGCAATGAGGAAAGCTTTGAGGTTTCTTGAGAAGATAAACGTGCCAGCTCACAGGCCTTACCAAAACCTACTATTCCGGCCACATTTTCCGTCCCTCCCCTTCTCTTCTTCTCCTGACCACCTCCGCATATGGGTGAAAATAAATCGGGGCTTCCCTTCCTCAGGTAGAGAGCACCGACACCCTTGGGACCATTCAACTTGTGTGCTGAAATGGACAACATATCGATAGGCATGTCTTGCACACAAAGAGGAATCTTTCCCACACTTTGCACCGCATCGGTGTGAAACAATATCCCCCTCTTCCGGGCTACCTCTCCAGCCTTCTCAATATCCTGCAAAACGCCAGTCTCGCTGTTAGCATGTTGCAGGGAAAGCAGCAGCGTTGATTCAGTCAGACAATTTTCTAATCCACCAATGCGGCCCAAGCTGTCAACCTTCAACCGATCTACATCGAAACCCAGGCTTTCCAACTGCAAACAGGGGTTTAAAATCGAAGGGTGTTCCACCTGACTGGTAACAATGTGACCACGGTTTTTACCTAACCCTAAAGCCACACCTAAGAGGGCGAAATTATTTGCTTCGGTTCCCCCGCTTGTAAAAACAATTTCTGAGGGAGAAGCACCAATGAGAGAGGCTACCTGTTCACGAGCTTCATCCACCAGAACCCTGGCCGACCTGCCCGCAGAGTGTACACTCGAAGGATTGCCAAACTGGTTCTGCAAAACAGATGTAACTAGTTCCAGAACTTCAGGAGCAATCGGCGTAGTCGCATTATGATCAAGATAAATTTTATCCAAATTAAACCTACCTAAAATATAAAAATCAGATTAAACAGAATGTGCGGGTTTTAACAGGTAAGAGCTGAGTCATATAAATCCTTTCAAGTCAGGATTAAGACTGGCCCTCTTTGATCGTGGCAGGGTCAACCGGTTTCGTTAGTGCGGGGTCTATTCCATTCTGCTTCAAGGTTTCCTTTAACAGGCGAATTTCTTTTTCCATCTGCGGTAACCTATCCAGCATACACTCGATGGCCCGCGCTACAGGATCCGGGAAGGATTCCATACCATCACTATCTTCCATATCCGAAGAGATGCCGGAAAAAACCACTCTTCCAGGAACCCCAATAACAGTGGAATATTCAGGGACATCCTGAAGAACCACCGAGCCTGAACCAATTTTCGTGTTACGACCAACTTGGATAGGCCCTAAAACCTGTGCCCCAGCACCAATGACGACATTATCAGCAATAGTCGGATGACGCTTGGCCTTTTTCGTCGCAAGACCCCCTAATGTCACCCCGTGGTAGATGAATACATTATCCCCCACCTCAGAAGTTTCCCCAATCACCACGCCCATGCCATGGTCAATAAAAAAACGATGACCAATTTTCGCGGCAGGATGTATTTCTATACCCGTTATCCATCTGGAAAACTGGGCCAATGCTCTGGCTAAAAAGTTAAACCCCATATTCCATAATCCATGCGCCAGACGATAGCTGATCAACGCATGCACACCGGGGTATAACAAAAGTACCTCTATGAAATTCCTGGCCGCAGGATCTTTTTCCATAGCAATACAGACATCTTCTTTAATTTGACGAAGCATAGTTTTATGGCTGGGGTGTAAACTATTGTTTATAGTTATATTATAGCCCACCCAAGGCCTGACGAAAAGCCCCCTTTCCAAATAGTTTCAAATGATGGGTGGGAAGTTTAAAGCCGGGGGCAGTTTAAATACTCGAAAAAGCAAGTTTTAGGCAGGACAGAGCCTATTTAAACATGAGGGAAACCAATTGGGCACGGGCATGGACCCGAAATTTGGCATATATCCTTTTAAGGTAGTCTTTAACAGTATGAGGACTCAGCCCCAACCTCTTAGCAATTTCTTTATCGCTCAAACCATCACAAATCAGGCGTGCAACATCGGCCTCTCGGCTTGTCAATCCTGCTTCCTGCATTAAATACTTCACATGCTCTTCGAGGTTGCCTTGTGAGCCTGCCTTTACCGAGCGATCCCTTACAGAATCCTGAGCTTTAAAAATTTTTAAATTATCCCTGGCTCGATCAGAGAGCGTTCTCATAATGGCCAACAGGGCATCAGGGCTCTTAGACAACTGTTCAGTAAACAGTTCCTGAGTTATTTCCAGCAATAAGGCGGGTAATGTTGAAGCAACCGTAGCAGAACGAGGTGTGGAGCCCACCAGAGACATCTCCCCAATATAATCACCTTTGCCTCTGCGTGCAATCTCAATACCATTCTTAGAAACCATCAATTCTCCAGAAAGTATGACGTACATGGAGCCGCCCTCTTCCTCGTCTTTGAATAAGACTTCTCCCTTCTTCAGTTCTTTCAAGGGGCACTTAGAAACCAGGGATTCCAGGATGTCGATGGACACGTTTTTTAAGAAATCAACTTCCCTCAGAAATTCTAAACTTGTCATTTCCATCAATGCCACTCACACATTCAAAGGTTTTCGTGAAGACAAATTATAGCATTCTTTCATAGATATTTTTAGAAGGACACTAGGGGCGACACACAACTACATTCTATAGTTCAATCCCACTAGAATAACGTTCTGAATAAAGTCCACAGATTCCAAATTAGAATTACTCATCCCTCTTGTATAACCAACACTCACTTCAAGAGAATCCACAATATACCGACTTAGTTTAAATTGAACCGTATGCTTTGCATCAAAACGCCGCTCACCAATACTGTCAGTAATATTTTTATAGTTCTGGAAATTATAATTGTAGCTCAAGTTTGCCGTTACTTTAAGGGGCACAGGAATGTTCAATACAGCCAAAGCTGAGTGCCCCAAATAATCAAACTCAGGGTCTTGGGTATCCTCCAGATCCAGGCCGTAACTTAAAAGGGCATAGGCCTGGTTCTCCATGAAAAATAGAAACTGACTCAAACTCCAAGAATGATTAGTCCCATCCCTGCTATTATCATCAATAAAATTTTTCCGGTTAAAAGAATAACTGGCACTGGTATAAAAACCAGGCATGGGAACAAATCCCAGCCGCGGGGTAATACTGTGCGTGGCCATGAAATCTTTTCGATCAAGAAGACTATAATTGAAACCATAGCTCAAGTCCGCATCCCAATCGCCAAAAAGATATGACGCAGAAGATCTAAAATAATGCGATTGGTAATCAAAGGCTGGAGCCTTGTCCCAAATGCTCTGAGAAAAATCGTAACCCAACTGAAAACCTACATCTTCGGTTAAAGCGTAACTAGCTCCCAGTCCAAAATCATAGTTGAGAGACATATCTCCTTCCTGAGATACCGTATCCTGCTCTTCGACCGTTACGTTATCATCATACTGCCAGGACATTCCGGCGGTGACCCACCAGGACTTCTTGGAATCAGCCGAGGTTTTGCCGCCCAATTGATCGAGCATGAGCTTTGCCTGCTTCGCGGTTTCTGTCCCAGAATCCTCTTCCAAAACCATCTCCATCGCGAGTTTGGCTTCCTCTTTTTCATCCATTTCTGAAAATGCCAAACCAATCTGGAATAACGCAATTTGACTGAAAGAAGGGTCCAGGCTCATGGCTATTTGAAAGTGGATTAAAGAATCCTCAAATTTTTCCATCTGCTGTTGGGTGAACCCTATATACAAATGCGCTGTTGCGTTTTGCTCATCATTTGCCAACACTTTTTCAAACTCCTTTACAGCCTCCTCATTGGAGTGACGTTTGAAATAAGCGATTCCTAACTGCAGACGGGCACCCTGGTATTTAGGGCTCAGCTCAAGAACTTTTTTAAAAGTAGCAATAGCTTCGTCAAACTTTTCAGCTTTATTAAAAGTAAGGCCTTTAAAGTAACGGGCTTCAATATTGGAGGGGTCTTGCTCAAGAAGTCGGGAAAATTGACTGAGAGCCTGGTCGTACTTTGCTTCATTATAAAACTGCAGACCACGGGTGAGAGAGGGGGACTTGTCCTCTTGAGCTTGAACCGGGTTCAAACAAAGAAATAGCGAAAGGAATAGGAGTAGAGAATATTTCCGCACAATAATGAGCAATTTGTAAGAGAAGCACAAATATTACCCCATAACTGGCAAAAAGCCAATATTAATCAATAATTTATGAGTTTTAGCTGCCTATTTATTAGGCAACATTAAATTTGTGAGGAGGAGGGTTTAAGATAGGTATTACAAACTTATAGATTTTTTCACTTATTTTTCTTCGCAGCCTTGGCAGCATCCTTCGCAGCCTTGGCAGCATCCTTGGCAGCCTGAGCAGCAGCAGCTTGAGCAGCCTGGGCAGCGGCATCCTGGGCCGCTTGAGCAGCAGCAGCTTGGGCTGCCTGTGCAGCAGCATCCTGGGCCGCTTGAGCAGCAGCAGCTTGGGCAGCCTGGGCAGCAGCAGCTTGAGCAGCCTTTTCAGCAGCCTTTTCAGCAGCCTTGGCAGCCTTGGCAGCATCCTTCGCAGCCTTAGAAGCATCCTTGGCAGACTGGGCAGCAGCAGCTTGGGCAGCCTGAGCAGCTTGGGCAGCAGCATCCTCGGCAGCCTGAGCAGCAGCAGCTTGGGCTGCCTGAGCAGCAGCATCCTCGGCAGCCTGAGCAGCAGCAGCTTGGGCAGCTTGAACAGCAGCATCCTGGGCAGCTTTAGCAGCTTTAGCAGCCTTAGCAGCTTTAACAGCTTTAACAGCCTGGGCAGCTTGATCAACTTTATCAGCTTGTTCACCCTGGACAGCTTGGTCATCCTGGGCATCCTGGGCATCCTGGGCAGCTTGAGCAGCTTGGGCAGCTTGAGCAGCTTGGGCAGCCTTAGCAGCTTTAACAGCCTTGGCAACTTTAGCAGCTTTAGCAGCTTTAGCAGCTTGAGCAGCTTGGGCAGCTTGAGCAGCTTGGGAAGCAGCATCCTCGGCGGCTTTAGCAGCGGCCTTAGCAGCAGCATCCTTGGCGGCATTATCGACGGCTTTCTTCCGTGGAGCCTTCGGAACTCTCGGTAGTTGAGGCTTGGGTTTCTGTGGATCAGACTTGGCTTTCGGCAAATCAGGCTTAGGCAATTTCACTGCCGGTGGCGCATTTAAGGCAGTAGGAGCTATCGGCTGTGTGGTAGGGCTCTTAACATTGTCAGGTTTACTTGCATCATTTTTTGGTTTTTTCTCTCCTCCGGTAGTAGAAGTCGAAGCTTGAGGTCCTGTTTCCGTCGAATCTTTTTCTTTCGATCCGCCATCTTTAGAATCTTTGCCCTTCAAATCTTCTTCTTTCGATCCACCATCTTTGGAATCTTTTTCTTTCGAGTCTTTACCTTTAGAAATACTGGTTGAAGGAAAAGTTGACACTGGCCCAGAGGACAAACTGGCTACATTAATGTGAGACTGTTCCACCGACTCTTTGGTTAAGAATTTACTCTTGGATGTTTTCTCAGCTTTACTTTTATTTATCCCTTTATCTGCCAGCTTGGAGGTTTTTCCGCCACCACTCTTTGTTCCTTTTTCCTTACCCGCTTTATCTTTGCTGCCTTTATCTTTGTTGCCCTTGTCTTTCCCTTTATCAGTTTTATCTTTACCTTTGTCGCCCTTGCCCTTCTTGTCTTTCTTGTCTTTCTTGTTGCCCTTGTCTTTCTTATCCTTCTTAGGTTTCTTTTCTTTCTTGTCTTTCTTAGGTTTCTTGTCTTTCTTAGGTTTCTTTTCTTTCTTGTCCTTAACAGAGGTGACAGCAGCTACCAGAACTCCCTTGGAAATTTGCTGCATCTGCCCCTTCGCGACAATGGACTTTTTTCCCATTTTTCCGTTTGCCAGCAACGGCGCCGTTTCGATAGACCCAGAAATACCAATGAAAGAGGTTCTTCCTTTTTTATCTACCGTCACTACAAATTCTGTTCCTCTTACTCCGGCTACGGCAGTGGGTGTCACCACCTTGAAGCTCGACCCCTTGGCTTTTCCCTTGGTCACAACAAACCGCACTGTTCCCAGAGCGACATTGACCACAGTTTGCCTCAGGTCTTTGTCTGGATCATAAATATGCTTTTTAATACTGATATTGGAGTTTTCTCCAAGCGTCAGGGAGCTTTTATCATCAAAGGTGAAAGAAGCTTCGGAGTCGGATTTGGTTTTGATCCTGTCATTCATAAATACAGGACTAGCCAGCTTGACATTTGACGAAGTTGTGGCCCCTTCGTGAAACTGAAGAATATTACCTTCGGCACCGGTTGCCATCCCAACATCGGCGGATTGCACAACGCCCTGATCCTTCAAAAACAGTTTTTGGTCGAACAGACTTTTACCTGGAGGCTCACCAGATAGGGCGTAGGCAACGCGCACAAACTCCTGGTCGGTCATAGAGCTTTTGCCGTCTTTGCCGCTAAATACTTTAAATCCACGGATCTTTAAAATCCGCGACATTTTCAGAAACAGTTCTTCCTGAGATAAATCTTTATGGTTTTTGGGAAGGTAGGGATGGTCGGGTTGATTCTTGGCAATCATAGCCACAAAATCTGCCCTGCTGACTTGTGAGTTATCGGGGCTGACTGAAACAAAAATCACAAAGCAAAGCCCTAACGCCATCAGCTTTGAAAAGTTTATCAATAATGATTTAAGTTTATTCATATAAAATTTTTCTAGCACAACAAATTCGGACCATTATCTTTCGTACAAATATTTCGAAGCACCGGTTTTAGTTTTTCCGGTAACAGAGACTTGCCAGCAAAACAGCCTTGAAGCCAGTCACATCCAGCACGCTCAATAAATTCTTTTTGGGTATTGGCTCCAACACCTTCGCCAACTATAAATATCTCAACTTAAATTGAATCTAGTTTTCCTAAAAGTTTAAATTTTTAAGACTGTGTTTAGTATAGGGCAAATAACTTCACTTCTACCTGCCGACAGAATTGGTCAGCTACAAATCAATGTTCCTACTACCGATATGTGCTGTATTAACGGGGTTTAATGGGGGAGGATGCTTTACAAGGTCTACATTTGTGACAAGGTTGTGACATATAATAGTAGTAAAATTGGGCCAGCTACTTCTTGCTCGTTTAACAAACTCATATTATTATTTTTTCTTATAAACATTTTGAAGTACAGGCTTAAGCTTTTCCGCTGATAATGGTTTGCTGATCAAATAGCCTTGCGCCCAGTCACATCCTGTATGCGTCAAAGCATCCCTTTGAGTAATTGTTTCAATTCCTTTGGCGACTGTCTTTAATTTCAAACTCTTCCCAATAGCAATGATGGTATTGATAATTGTGGAGTTGATCCCATCTGAAAATCCTTTAGTAAGCTTGGCATCTATATTCAAAGTACTTAGAGGTACACGCGAGAGATTCTTCAACGAAGACAAGCCTATCCCAAAATTATCCAAAGACAGCTTTGCGCCAAACTCGTGAAGTTCCATCAAGTTTTTATATTCTTGCTCTGAAGTTTTCAGCAAAGCAGTTTCAGGTATTTCAAATTCAAAAATATCCGATTTAAGGTCAAAATTATTCAAGCAACTTTCTACTTTTTCCGTCAGTTTTTCCTGAAGTAACTGAGCCTGACCGAGGTTAATCGTAACGGGTAACATAGGTACGCCTTCTTTTCTCCAGGCTATAACTTGCTTGCAAACGGCCTGCAACACCCAGTCTCCGATTGGAACAATCAATCCGTTCTCCTCAGCTAAAGGAAGAAACTCAGCAGGAAGCACCTCCCCTGTTTTCGGATCATTCATTCTCAAAAGCACTTCAAGCCTTTGGAGTTCGCCTGTTTTGATATCTACTTTTGGCTGATAGTTTAATAGAAAGTTATCATTCTCCAGTGTTCGGGCTAAAAGGGTTTTAAGGTCCAACCGGCTTTGTGCCTGAGACAACATTTTTGGGTCATGAACAAAATATGAGTTCTTCCCCTGTTTCTTGGATCGATACATCGCTGAGTCCGCACTTTTGAAAAGTGTTTCAGCATCCTTACCATCGTTGGGATAAAGCGCGATACCTATGCTGAAGCTTGAATAAATTTCATGTTTATCAATTTCAAATGCGGGTTTGACTGCCGCAAGTATACGTTCCGCCAACCGGGTAGAATAATTATCATCTGTCAAGCCGGTTAAAAGGATTACAAACTCATCTCCACCTATCCTCGCCACGGTATCCTCACCGCGCAACAAACCGGTCAAACGGTTGGCAACTTCTATTAACAGATCGTCTCC
>JAJDBH010000032.1 GCA_029261455.1 Nitrospinaceae bacterium | reverse complement strand
GACCCGGGCAGAAGTTTCGGACATATCGACAGCGGTCATGGGTGGAGCCGATGCTGTGATGCTTTCTGCGGAAACCGCGACCGGAAAATATCCGATAGATGCAGTCCGCATGATGGCAGCCACCGCGCGAGAAATGGAAGAGTATCAACAAACCCACCGGCTTATTTTACCGTGGCAACGCTTTTTCAAAGAGGCTCCCCCCGTTCACCTCGGCATCGCATACTCAGCCAACCGCCTTGTGGAATTGTTGGGCGGAAAGGCGCTGATGGTGTTCACCAAAACTGGTGGAACCGCAATGCAGGTGGCCTCACCAAAACCCAATGTTCCCATTTTCACCTTCACATCAGTTCGCGAATGCGCCCGACGCGTGGCCCTCATCCGTGGCACCGTCCCTATTATAATCAAGAGCGGGCATGGATTTCTGGAAGACCTCACCCCTTTTTTCAAAAAAATTAAAGAGACCCGGCTGGTAAAAAAAGGCGACCGGATCATTCTCACGACCGGCATTCCGCTTGGCATACCTCAATGGACCAACGTCATCCGTGTTGAGGAAATGCCCTGAATTCAAACCAGGTAACATCGCCCACCTCGTTATCATTTAACCTTTTCTCCGGGGCCTCGACTAATGTATATTGGCCCAATAAATTCACCCCTATTTTTTGGCCGTTTAAACTTCATGAGTTCATTACTTAAAGCGTTGCTTTGGGCAATGGTTGTTGTCCCAGTATCAATAATTTCTGTTTCCTCCTCTGCAAAGGGGCAAGAAACTGAACCTGTTTCTGTTGAACAGGCACAGAAATCAGAACCTGAGTCAAAGTCGAAACCTGAAGAAATTGCCCTTCCCTCGGCTCTGGAGAAATTGAGGTTTCAATTACTCCAGGTCACTAAAATGAGTTCGCTCAACCGGGAGGAATTGAAGAGCCTTCAAAAAAAAGATCCCACCAGGGAAGTGACGGATCGGGTTGAGCAATTACAAAATGAGCTTGATGACCTGAATAAAAATTTTGAAACATTGGCAACTCAATTACATGCGACAGATATTCCCGCCCAGCAAATCACAGAACTGGGCTGGCTTGACGAGCTTCAAGAGATCACTCGCCCTCTTCTGAAAGCTCTAAGGGAAATCACCCAGAGGCCGAGAAGAATTGACAATCTAAAAGCCCGGATTGATTCGTTAAAATCTCAAATACTAAGTTATCAGGAAGCACAGGAAAACCTGGAATCCCTTCTCAGATTAAATGGAAAACCTCCGAAGGTTATCAATGATGAAAAAGACAACAGAGTCAGTTCAAAACAAATTGTCGATAACTATAAGGAAAATCTGCAACGGCTGGCTGACAAGTATAACCCCGAACTTCTACAGCTTGAACTGGATGAAACCACGCGAAGTCTCCACGAACTACAGACAGATGGCACAACCGTTTTTAGTGTCGTGTCCGAGTCCATCGGGGAATTTCTAAAGGAAAGAGGCAACCACTTCTTATTGGCAGTTTCCACATTTTTTGGACTGCTATGGTTTCTCTCTTTTCTCTATAAAGTTATTCAGGATCGGACGAAATTGTTTTCCAGATTCAACCGGTCCGCCAGAAAAATTGTCAAAACCGTTTACAATCTCATTATTTTCGTGGTCTCCGCTTTAATTAGTCTGTTGGTTCTTTACCTTCTAGACGACTGGCTTTTATTAAGTTTTATCGTCCTCTTTCTGATTGCATTGAGCTGGACCTCTCGACAGTTAATTCCAAAATTCCTGCAAGAGCTTAGACTGATATTAAATTTTGGCACCGTTCGCGAAGGCGAACGCATGTTCTGGAAAGGAGTCCCCTGGTTGGTAAAAGAAATTGGGGTTAATGCCATCTTAATGAATCCACGACTCGAGGGAGGCATCCTCAACCTGCCTGTTGGAGAATTGATTGGACAACATTCGCGACCTTTCGTTAAAGAAGAAGAGTGGTTCCCTACCTCAAATGGAGACTGGGTGATATTGTCTGATGAAACCTACGGGAAGGTGGCTAGCCAAACTCCGGAACAGGTAATCCTCGAAAATCTTGGTTCGAGAAAATATTATTTATCTCCCGAATTCCTGACTCTAAAACCTAAAAACTTATCCTCCGGTTTCACTTTGCTAATCAACTTCGGGTTGGATTATGGGGTGCAATCAAGAATATGCCATGAACTGCCGGATCTTTTTCTAAGCGCACTGGAAAAAAACACTCAGGATTTGCAGGATTCAAAACCTCCCGTTTTTGATTTTTTAAAGGTCCAGTTCTCCGATCCCGGGGCAAGCAGTCTTAATTTGATCGTTATCGCAGGAGTAAACGGAACCTATGGCTGCGATTATTATTCACTACAGAGAAAAATAAATAATATTATGGTTCAGGTTTGCAATGAAAATGACCTGATTATTCCTTTTAATCAAATGACACTCAGCATGTCACCAGAAACGATGGATATTATCAAAAAGGTTTAATAGAGAAAACCACTCAATAGATTGTGCATACTCCAAATCATTCTCGCCCTGTTTCTTTCTTCATCGAAAAATAGGTGATTACATCTGCAGTATCAATAACGAGTGAGATGCTGTTCACCACGATCACCGACCACATCCATCGACAAAAAAGGTCTGAAGTCGAAA
>JAJDBH010000031.1 GCA_029261455.1 Nitrospinaceae bacterium | reverse complement strand
GATTGTTTTGGGTCCACTTTTTTCATCCGCTTCAAAAGACTATCTTTTCCTGGCCGTGAAGGTTCCGGTGTGGAAGGACCAGAATCATCACGATCTGGACCGGTCTCTTTTTTTTCTTCCCTTCTTAAGGGATCATTCATTTCCATGGGATCAACTCCTTTTGTTACCAGGCTGTCTCTGCCTCATCACCAGGCATTAACCAACCGATGATTTTAACTTTTCAATCTCTTCCTTAGTAAGCGCTCTGTATATAGCTCTTCGCTCCACCTTCCCCGATAACACAGCGGCCTCAAGATACCATTGATCAAAAGCCTCTTTCAAAGTCTTAGGGATACTTTCATCGTCGTCTTCATAGTGCTTTCTGCTTTCCCCCCAAAGGCGGCAGGTTTCTTCTAACGCCTTCTCCAGCGTATACGTTGCAAAGGGCGTGTCCTGGATTTTTTTCTGCATCTCATCCATGACCTTCGCATTACCCGCAACAACGGTTCCGTTTTTAAATGTTTCCCAATGTCCGTCATAATTTACCCGGAAAAAATTGGGGTCTCCTTCGCTGTCAAGCTCGACAAGAAGTAGACTTATAATATAAGGGGCTCGTTGAATTTCTTCAAAATTCTGTTTGAGCGCAGGAGCAATTCCAAATTGCAGGAGCCTTGCCAATGTCACATCCTGAGCCGAGCGATTAAAACCTTCCAAATGCGCCATATCCAAAAGAGTCATGCGCAACCGTTCCACATCAGCAGGGTGACCCACGCCTCCCAAGGCTATACGATCGTAAATCTCGAAAATCTTACCCGGCTGAGGGGCGAAACCCATAATCAGAACTCCGCTGTCGAAAGGAACCGACAACACCGGCTGACCCATTTTCAGTTTTTCCTGAACATAATTGTGGCGGGTGGAAACTGCTTCCATCCAGCGATACGGCTCTTCGAACATTTTTAATTTTTCCTCTGTTGTCCTAAACCAATTGTTTGCTGGTGTTGAAAATCTCTTCAACTTCTTCGGAACTAATGACTCCCGTCAAATCCAGAATCTCTCCGTTTACAAACTCAACACCAGTCCAATGAATACGTTTAATATTCTCCGCACTTTGCGCCACCGCCTGCCCTCTTATCTGAGCGCGAGTTCCCAGTGGAGGTGACTCCATAGCGCGAACAATTTCTTCTTCACTCAGCAGGGAATAAACATCTCCCTCCTGCTCTAACCCTCGATACAACCCACGATCAGGGTCCAGGTTATGATATTCCAAATCCAGGCTCTTGAGCATGGGGTCTTCCCAGCCAATGCCTTCCGACTGCATGAACTCGGTAAACAATTTTTCCTTGATCGCCCAGTCAATGCGATCAGATAATTTTTCAGGACAGTGCCTGAGTTCATCCAATGTCCTTTTCCATTCCTTAAGAATCCAATCCCACTCTTTGTCTTTACCGGCAAAAGCTTTTTCTGCCGCCTCCAGATAAGCTTCCTGAGTCTCAAGAGCTGTGACCGTGCCGTTGCTCTTACGCTGTAAAACCGCAGTTTTATCGAGGGACACTTTCGACACATCCGCCACCGGGTCCGCCAATTCCAAATCGGGAAATTTTTCCCCATTTGCAATCAGGTTGAGAACCAGCGACGTGCTCCCCACTTTCAGAGCCGTGGCATAAGCCGACATATTGGCATCGCCAAGAATCAAATGCAAACGCCGATAGCGACTGCTCACTGCATGCGGTTCGTCGCGTGTATTGATGAGAGGACGGTTCGTCATGGTCTCAATACTTAAAACCGTTTCGATAAAATCAGACCGTTGGGCCAACTGCAACCCTTGAAAGTCCTCGACGCTCTCTGATCCCACTTTTCCAGCTCCTGCATACAACTGGCGCGTCACCAGAAATGGAGCCAATCCTTGCACCAAATCCTCGAACGGAGTTTCTCTGGGGATGAGGTAGTTATCATGCGTTCCATAACTATGGCCGCTGTAATCGGTATTATTTTTGAACAACTGAAGCGGCTTGCCATCCAGCTCCCGGTTGCGAATGGCAACGCATTCGGCAACAATCCGTTCTCCTGCCACATCATGTGCCACCAGTGACAACACAGACCGACATTCCGGGGTGCTGTATTCCGGATGCGTGTGGTCATTATAAAAACGGGCACCATTGGTTAAAACCCGGTCGCACTTCATATCTAAATAGGAGTAAGACCTTTTGCGGTCTTCAGCGCAAAAGGCATCCTCTTCTTCATCCTGAGCCAAAGAGCTGACCTTAAACCCACGCATATCCAAATGCGAGTTCTCTTGCGAGTAGGCCCATTTACCAGATACACTTTTGCGCTTACAAGCCTGCAAAAGCTTCATCGACTCTTCGACCGGGTCGGAGCTTTCCATATCTTCGCGGATTATTCCATACTCGGTCTCCATACCCAGGAGAGGCACACTCATATGATGGACCTACGCATCGTGTTTTCGGTCGCCTTGTCTGATTCGTTAGGTCGTCTTACCCGCACAACATTCTTCGAGTCCATATCCAAAAGCTGGAGCCAGTCTTCCAAGTTCGATTCGGCGGGAAGCAGACTGCCTTCCTCAAACTCAGTCTCCAGAGAAACCACAAGATCTTCCACCGTCAGGCTTAGTGTTTCGCCTTGGATCGCTCTTTCGATAGCTCTTTCTTTAGCGCGTTTCATAATGCCCTCGATGACCGCGCCGGAAATAAAATCGTTCCAGTACATTTTTCGATTGCTGCCGCTTCGCAAAGTCAGCACCAACACTTCCTGTTCGGAGCTTCGGGCAAAAAGTCGGTCCAGAAAAGGTTCGGCCATCGCATCAAAATCTTCATGTTCACGAGGAAGCCCTTCTTTCAGGTAGACTTGTAGGATAGCTTTAGACTCTTCGCGATTTGGGCGCGACACTTTGATCTTTCTGTCTATTCTGCCGGGCCGGATAATAGCCGGATCAATCAGGTCTGGTCGATTGGTTGCAAGGATCACGACCGTTTCGCGAAGGGATTGAATGCCATCCATCTCCGCACAAAACATGGGAACCACCGTATTGCTTATGTTCGACCCACGCGATGCCTGCCGGATTCCCAGAATGGATTCCGCCTCATCTATGAATATGAAAGGTATCTGGCCTTTTTCTTTATAGTCCCGAGCCTTCTTAAATATCTCGCGGATTTTACGCTCCGATTCTCCTAACCACATATTCAGGATCTCTGGCCCTTTTACATGAATGAACCTGCCTTCAAGTTTCGAGCCTTCGTGCTCAGATAGCTTACGAATTACTTCGGTAAGAATCGCTTTTCCTATGAGCGTTTTGCCGCAACCCGGAGGACCATAAAACAAAAATCCTTTGGGCACCTGATATTCCATCTTACTCATTATTTCATTGTGCAAAAGTGGGTATTCGAGGACTTTGCGGACTTCTTCTTTTACTTTTTCCTGCCCGCCTACCTGCGACCATTCCACTTGGTCATAATCATCGTCGATTAAAGTACGGGACTCTCGTTGCGAAAGTTTGTCCAAAATAACCCTTTGATTACTGTCGAGAAAAATTTCTTCTCCCTCTTTCAATCCAGCTTCATCCAGACCATCGCGAGCCAGAACAAGAGTTTCTGTATTGCCAGTCGCTGCCTGCACCAGCCATTGCCCGCCTGCCAGTTTTCCTGAAATTTTTGCCAATGGCCCCTGAGTGGGAAAAGGGAGTCGGGCAATCGCCACATATCCTTCATTCAGCGCGACCTGATCGCCTGTTTTCAAGCCCTCATTTTCCGCCAGTTCTGGAACGACCGCAGCCTGGTATTCAGTGCCTCCAGAAACCAGACGCACCAAGCCATCTTCCCCCTGACCGAGAATCGTGCCAATGCGATGGGCGGGAGACTTTAGTTTTTCAATAGCTTCCTCTAGAGTCTTAATTTTCAGCGCATACTGCTGAGCAGACTGCTGGGCTTGGAACAGAGCATCCCTGAGATCGATGATCTTTTCCTGCAATTGGGGTTTATCCTCGGTTTCATTTAAAACCTGGTCAATCAACTCTATGATATGGGTTTGGTCTCCCATGATTATTCCTTTATTTTTATTGAGAACACTCAATTGTATGAACAAATTTTTTTAGAAATCAAGTCAATTTTCTCAAAGGTTTAGTAGAGAAAACCTTTTCATTATATTAGGATAGAGACTTCTAATGATCATTGCCCTAAAAAGCTCTCGCATAATTTTTCCGTATCCCCACATAGGTCGGCAAAACCCTGGGTCATTATCAAAGCCACCTGTAATAAGGAAGCAATTTCTAACAATTAATATATGGCTCTATGATCGCTGCTAACAACAAAACTTCTATCGAAAAGTGCATCATCAGTTTCAGCCACAACAAATATTCTTCCCGCAAAGAAGCAGATGGCTTGAGCCTTGCCAAGGCAGAACGTGAAATTGCCGCCGGGAAAAATGGCATCAGCCATCTCATTCTAAGGGCTGAAGATGATGATATTGATCGACTGAAATTTCTATTTTTGATCCAGGGAATTCCCATCATGTGTTACGCGCTGGGAAATCTGTTGAACTCCAGCTTACGCGAAATCGTGGTCGTCGGCTCTGAGGAGGTCAAAAAGGTGATGGACCGCTTTCTCGACATTGTCGGCACTTGCGGAAAAACCATTCAGTTTGTTCTGGAAGACACTCAACACCTTAATCTTGTCAACACTATGAATTTGGGCAGAGAGTTACTGGCCCCTTCTAAAGATGAGCTGGTTCTCTTTCAACCCGGCGATCTGCCTTTTCTCTACGATCTGGAAAAAGTATTGCACTTGCCAGACAACAAAAGATGCAACATGGTGCTCTGGCTGAACACCCGACAACAAATGTTTCCGGATTTTGGGAAAAACCCAGACAGTGAGTTCGTCAAACGTAATTACCATTACCGCACTCTCAGCGATCATGAAGACGGCCTGTTGGATCTCAAAGAACCTAATTTATATCCCATTAATTTTTCCATGATGGATTCAGACATCATTGACCATCTGCACTCTTCGCGCAAAGATGGGCAAATAATTCACGCAGGCATCCAAACCGCGCTGCAAAAACCTTTACGCTTACTCAAGGTGTTGCCTTATTTTATAGAGCACCTGTTAACGTTCCGGCAAAAAGTAAATCGTATCAGGCACGGAGACCAGTATCAGTTTGGAATGTCCCGGAAAATTTTTCACAAAGGCGCCTCTCACCTGCTCAACACCCCCATGACTACTACGGTGCATGACGACCCGGCCTTTGTTTCCGATGTCGACGCCTTGGAAGATTGGGAGGATTTCGAATCCCTCACCCATTACGCAGAAAAAACCCATGGTCAGGGAGGACTGGAAGCTATCCACCCGTTTGGGAAGTCACTGGCCCGGTTTCGTGAAGCAGGCATGCCTGAGTTGCAGACAGAAATCCCCATGTACCAGGATTTCCCTTCCTACATCAATTCTATTTATGAAACGCAGAAAATGGGCTATGTGCCCTTTGACAGAGACAAGCAATATATCTCGCCCAACGCGGAGTTAAAGGAAGTAGAATTTGCATACCACTGGTATCAGCAAAAATGTGACCTACTTAAACCGAATGCGAGCTCTGAAAACCAATAACAGACCTGATCGGATGGGCTTTCTGCAAGCCGTAAATATCGCTATAATAGATGTTGTACGCTAAAATTTAAGCATGCAGACAAACTGAACCAAAATGTCCAAACCCTGGCTGAAAAATAGTTTATTGAACCGAACCCGATTATCCGGGTTTATCCTTGTGTCATTGGGCATTCATTTGACATCGGTGATCGTGCACATGGCGATCCCTGTCGATGAAGAAAAAATTAAAGGGCCTCCACCTATTCAGGTGAAATATATCCCAAAAGAAAAAAGCAAGACCGGCGGTACTATCATCGACACTCCAACACCGCCAACAAAAACCGAGAAAGCCAGAACCAAAGAACTGTTGGCAAAATATAACAGTCGGTCCCATTCCAACACCGAAAAGAAAACTTCAAAAACCTACCAACGCAAAAAAACCGTTGTTCCTAAATCGAAAGGCTCCGTAGGTAAAACAGGTGCTGCACCCGTTCGAGAAAAAAAAATTGCCCGTAAACCTCAGAGACGGGCCTCAATCACTCCAAGAAAAAGGCTTCTTCCCAAATCAGATATTGGAAAATATAAACCCATTACAAAAAACAAACCTCAAACCTCAACATCCTCTCCCAGCCCTAAAGCAGGAACAGGAAGTTCCCTGGCTCTTTTAGACGGGTTTGATCCTGAACCCTTTGCATCGCTCAGCACAGAGGATCTTGAAAACATAGACGATGATGAACCGGTTTCTCTTGATACTACGGAAGTCAAATATGCCTCTTATTTCGCAAGGATCAAGCACCAGATCGAACGGGTCTGGATTTATCCCATCGAAGCAGCAGAACGCGGCATCAGCGGCGATCTCACTTTAACGTTTAGAATTTCCAAAGATGGCAATCTTCTTGGGGTACGCTTGGTAGATCAGTCAGGTTATGAAATTCTGGATGTGGCCGCCCTCAAAGCTGTAAAGGAAGCAGCTCCATTTTATCCCTTCCCGGCAACTATTAAGCGGGAGAAGTTATCCATTCAGGCAAACTTCGTTTACACCCCTCAGTTTGAACCGGTCACTCGGTGACTTGCCGTCACTTATGAGCGAAGAAATCTCGCACTTCATCCAAATGGGTTGTTACAGGACAGGGAGGTAATGAAGCAATGAACTGTTTTCCATAACCGCGCCGACTCATGCGGGAATCAAGAATAGACACCACACCCGTATCCGTCTTCTTGCGGATCAATCGACCAAATCCCTGCTTCAACTGAATAATCGCCCGAGGAATCTGGTAATTCCTGAACGGATCGATATGTTGTCGACGCAGTTCTTCAATACGAGCCTCCGTCAACGGTTCTTTGGGGACATCAAAGGGCAACTTAGTAATGATGACACTTTGCAACGCATCACCAGGTATATCCACCCCCTGCCAGAAAGAGTTGGTACCGAAAATCACTGAGGGTTTCTCTTTAAACTTTTTTATCATCTGGACTGTGGGCATCTCTCCCTGCCGGATAAGTGGGAACTGGAACTGCATCTCATCCAACCGCTCATAAACTTGATTGAGGAGCGCGTAGCTTGTAAACAGGATAAAAGCTTTACCACCTGAGGCCTCGACCAGTTCTCGGCATCTGTTAGAGATACCCTCCACATAAACACCCATCTCATCCCCCGGTTCAGGAAGATCATCAGGAACATAGAGCAAAGCCTGGTTGGGATAATCAAAAGGAGCCTCTAAAGACAATTCCTTATCCGGCTTATAACCTATGCGTTCTTTAATAAACCCGAATCCTTTAGAGGTAGTCAGTGTGGCCGAGGTCAAGACAATACGGTCAATCTTATCGAACACCTGTGCATGCAGTTCTTCCGCCACATGAATGGGGACCCCGCGCAAAACCACACGGTGAAAGCGTTTTCTAGGAGTGATTTCCAACCAGTAAACATATCCGCGCATATGCTGGTTGAGAATGGCAGACAAAGCGTTATTAAATTCAAAACAGCGCTCGGCGGCAGACGAAACATCAACCCGGTCTTCTTCCGTTTGCAAGCCCCCTTCCAAAGATTTCAATGCTTCCCGCAGAGCCTCGAGCGGAACATACACTCCATTATCTAAAACGGGTGGCTTATAAAACCGTAGGACCCGGTCATTCTTTCCATACTCTTCTAAAAGTTGATTAAAAAAAACATCCGCCGCCTGACGTGCCGCCATTACTAATTTACGTAAATGCGGAACCGAGTCGTGCTCAATGCGAGTCAGCAACCCTCTTTTGGTTCGCGGGTTGTGCAATCGGTCGAGGAAATAGATCAAACTGGAGTTGGAAATTTCTAGCCCCAGAAACTGAGTCGCCGCTTCTTCCAGGTTTTGAGCCTCATCAAAAACAACAGCATCGAAAGCAGGAAGAACCGCTCCGGCGTTGGCAACATTGGCAAAAAACAAATGATGATTAACTATTAGAAGATGAGCACCAAACCATTTCTTGCGCGCCTTAAAATAAAAACAAGATGAATGCGTTTCGCAGTTTTTTCCCAGACATAAATCTTTCTGCCGTCCCACCTCTTCCCACACCTGAGGGAGCACCTCAAAGGGCAGGTCACTACGAAATCCTGTCTCTGTCTCTTCGGCCCAGTTGAAAATACCATCCCATTGGTTTTCTTCATCAGACTTGGTGAACAGTCCCGCCTGAGCAGACCGTTTCAACCTCCTCAGTGACAGATAGTTCTCATTACCCATGCACAAGGCATAACGAAAGGCTATTCCAAGCTTATCTCGAAGAAAAGGAATATCATGATTAAGAATCTGATGCTGAAGCGTCTTGGTATAAGTGGAGATAACCACTTTTTTGTTGTTTTCCACGGCCCATAAAATTGCCGGAATGAGATAGGCCAAGCTTTTGCCCGTTCCTGTTCCTGCCTCCACGATCAGGTGTTTGGCATTCCCAAATGTCTCTTCCACTGCCGAGGCCATATCCACCTGCTGGGGGCGGAACTCGAACCCCTCCAACCGTGAAGATAAGATTCCTTCTTTACCCAGATAGTTTTCCACACGCTTTGAGGTCATGACCGTGCATGGTACGGGCACAATTTCAAAAGCGCAAAATTAAATTCAAACACGAGTAGGAATATGAGACTCACTGCTCACCTCCCTCCTTTCAACAAGGTTGAATTGTTCGACTGACTTCCTTTATAGTAGATATAGTGAATTTAAATGGAGCCAACATGAAAAGCCTTTCCCTCAGTATCATTTTTACCCTTTTTTTCGCATCCACTATTTGGGCTCAGAATCCTAATGGAACTGATCAACGAAAATTACTGCGCACCGGACAACTAGTTCTGGAGGAAATGCAGAATTCTCCCGACCACAATATTCCTGCAGGGCTGATCTCTAAAGCCAAGGCTATCATTGTGTTTCCCACTATGGTGAAAGCGGGATTTTTTGTAGGCGCTCGATACGGAAAGGGGTTTGCTTCAGTGCGCTCAAAGGATAAGGGCGAATGGGGAGCGCCAGCTTTTCTTTATACCGCTGGAGGGAGCTTCGGGTTTCAGTTCGGAGCCGAAGCGGTAGACCTGATCTTGCTCGTTATGACACAAAGAGGATTAGAAGGACTGCTCAATGAAAAGTTCACGCTGGGTGGAGACATTGCTTTGGCGGCAGGACCCGTAGGCCGTCACGCAGAAGCATCCGCCGATGTTTTCATGCAGGGAGAAATTTATTCCTACTCCAGAAGCAAAGGCATTTTTGGTGGGGTTTCCTTGAAGGGCACCATCATCACTTCCGATGTCGATGCCAACCAGGCTTATTATGGAAAACCCCTAACGGCAGAGAACATACTGCTTTCCAATCAGGCCGGAGAAATTCCTGAATCTGGAAAACAATTCATAAAAATATTCAACTACCTCGCTCCCCACAAAAACGGGAAGTAGATCAATTATTGAACGCGTTCGCGGATTTTTGCGCTCAAGGTGTCTAGTGTGATGACAACGATGGCTATGGCAAGTAACGCCGTGCCAGCTTCGTTGTATTTAAGAAGGTTGATCCATTGTTGTAATAAGAAACCAATTCCCCCACCGCCGACGAACCCAATAATGGTGGACATGCGCACATTGATATCCCAACGGTAAAAACTGAGCGCCAGAAATGGCAGAATCACCTGCGGCAACACACCAAAAAAAACCACTTGTAATGGTCTGGCTCCAACAGCCGTGATCGCCTCAACCGGCCCCGGATCAATGCATTCGATTTGTTCAGAAAAAAGTTTCCCCAAAGCGGCAATAGAGTGCAGCCCTAACGCCAGCACTCCGGCAAAAGGACCGATGCCCACCCAGACGACAAACAGGATCGCCATGATCAACGGCTCAACAGAGCGCAAAACATTCAGTGCGGTGCGCACTGCATAATAAATGATGGTGCCCAACTTGCTTCCCGTCATGAGGTTGCGAGCACAAAAAAAACTCAATGGCACCGCTACCAACACCCCAAAGGTGGTCGCCATCAACGCCAGAAAAACTGTTTCCACCATTTTCTCAAAGGTCAGACTAAGCGTCTCGCTGGCTTGCCAGTCTCCCTCCTCCCAACTCAACACCGCCTTCACAGTCTGACGCAGACCGCGTGCGCTGGGTGGTACGGTGATATCTTTCTGAAATGCTCCGGACGTGTCGGTGACAAAAGTTCCCAATGGAAACTCCTGCTCAATGGCATTGACCCAATACAGCACCCCCGATTCCTCAGGTTTCAGGTTAAGACCACGAACAGTCAATGTATCCGCAATTTCGCCTGACTGCCGGGATAGCAGCAGCATCGGGCTTATGCCCTCTTCATCACCGGGAGTAGTGGTTCTTTGGGAAAGAAAAAATGCGGCTTCAACTATTTGCGATTTTTTCTCACGGGTGAACAGATCAGGGGAGGCCAACTCTTTAACGAGAGGTTTGACAAGGTGGAAGTCGCGAAACAATTCCCCCACCTCGATTTCCGTAACCTTCCATCCATAACTGTACACAGACAGCACAGCCAGGATGACAGCTAAAAATTTTGTTTTTACATATATAGGCCGAATGAGGCACCTCTGCTGGTAAATTGGGCAAAAAGTCTATCAAGCCGAGACAACTCTTTTTCGGCCAGATATAGTTATTGCTAGTTGGCCCCACGCCGAGTGGTTAGTCTAATTCAAATTCTTCCTGCCAGTTGTTGTCCTCTTCGAGCGGTTGCTGGTCTTTTTTATCGAGCACAAAATTTTCCAGCACAAGAGTGTCCATTTCTGTACGCATGAAACAACGGAATGCCTGTTCAGGTGTGCATACAATCGGCTCGCCACGAACATTGAAAGAAGTATTGATCAAAATCGGGCATTGTGTTGCCTTTTCAAATTCCTGGATCACTGCATAAAACCGAGGATTGGTCTCGGCATGAACTGTTTGGATACGCGCCGAATAATCCACATGTGTGATTGCCGGAACCTGTGACCGGGGAATGTTCAACAAATCGATGCCAAACGATTTCTTTTGTTCATCAGTCATTGGAAGACGTTTGTCTTCGCGCACCCCTGCCACCAAAAGCATGTATGGACTCTCGGAGTCGATCTCAAACCACTCCTGAACCTTTTCGGCCAAAACTGCTGGAGCAAAAGGGCGAAACGATTCGCGGTATTTAATCTTCAGGTTCATTGTCGATTGCATTTTTGGGTTTCGCGGATCACCGATAATACTCCGACCTCCCAACGCACGCGGACCAAACTCCATGGCCCCCTGGAACAAGCCAACTACTTTTCCAGACTGTAAATCTTTCGCCACTGCAGGAGCCAGTTGAGAATCATCATAATGTTTATAGGGAATGCCTTTCCCGTCTAAAAATTTTCGAATATCCTCTTCCTCAAACTTCGGGCCAAGATAAGATCCTCGCATCGAGTCTTTACCGTTGGTTGTTCTCGCATTTCCCAGCATCTGATGCCAGATACTGAGTGCCACGCCCAATGCACCGCCAGCATCTCCGGCTGCTGGTTGAATCCATACATTATCAAAGATTTTTTCTTTAAGAATCTTACCGTTGCCGACACAGTTTAAAGCCACGCCTCCTGCAAGACACAGGTTTTTCATGCCGGTGAGTTCGCGGATATGACGCGCCATTTTAAGCATGATTTTTTCAGTCACCGCTTGCAGAGAAGCCGCTATATCCATTTCTTTTTGAGTGAGCTGGGTTTCGGCTTTACGAGCAGGGCGGCCTAACACTTTGGCGAACTTGTCATTGGTCATCGTCATGCCGCCCAAGTAGTCGAAATAATCCATGTTCATTCTGAAAGAACCATCTTCTTTCAGGTCGATCAAGCGATCCAGAATAACGTCTGCATATTTGGGTTCGCCATAAGGAGCCAGCCCCATAACTTTGTACTCGCCGCTGTTGACCTTGAATCCGAGATAATAAGTGAACGCAGAATAAAGCAAACCGAGAGAATGGGGAAAGTGAAGTTCCTGCAACAAATCGATCTTATTGTCCTTGCCCAGGGCTATACTGCTGGTCGCCCATTCCCCCACTCCATCCATGGTGAGAATTGCGGCTTCCTGAAACGGAGAGGGGAAAAAAGCACTGGAGGCATGAGACTCATGATGTTCGGCAAACAGGACCGGACCTCGATATTCAAGATCCCTGCGGATATTGCCGCGGGTCCATATTTTATCTTTCAGCCAGATCGGTATCGCGGATAAATACTGCCGCAGGCCGTTTGGAGCGATGCCTAAATAAGTTTCCAGAATACGTTCGAACTTGATGAAGGGCTTGTCATAAAAACCAACATAATCGAGGTCCGAAGTTTTTATACCTCCCTGCTTCAGGCAAAACTCCACCGCGTTTTTGGGAAATGCGGCGTCATGCTTCTTACGGGTGAACCGTTCTTCCTGTGCCGCCGCAATGATTTCACCATCTTGCACCAGACACGCCGCCGAGTCGTGATAGAACGCTGAGATCCCGAGTATATTCATATTAAATTGATGATTAAATTTTTTGAGAACGCGATTTATTCTTCAAGGCAACCAGAAGTTCATTAACCCGAGACAATCGTAGCATCGTCAAAAACTATTGTTAGTTGAGTCCAGCGTCACGCTGGTCAGCCAGAGCAGCCACAGTCCGGCAAAAAGAACCGCCGCGTTCAACTTGACCGACAAAGAATGTAGAGTTTTAAAGCGGGCTTCGAGAGCAGGTTTTTCAGCTTCGGGGGAATCTTTCAATTGTTCTTTAAGAGTTTTGGCTTTAGGGTTCACAATCAGGCCAGCACAGGCCGTGCCGATCATCATGACACCCCAGGCACACCACTTAAGGCCTGCGGGTCCGTTCAGCAGAAGTGCTATCAACACCAGAACACCGCACACATAACCGATCATGTAGTAGCGAGGAAAAATGATGCCAACCACTTCACCAGCTTTTTCTCGCTCAAGAGTTTTAAAAACTACAGGAGCTACAAAGAAGGAAAAAAAGATAATGCTACCTACCCAACAAACCAAGCTTAGCAGATAAATAAAATTTATTAGTGTGGATAGCATTTTGATACCTGGTTTTTATTATGAACATTGCTCATCGAACCCTGTGTCACGAGATTTCCTCAATGATTTTTTGGGCTGCTTCTCGTGGATCACCTGCATCGCGGATGGGCCTGCCGACGACTATCATATCTGCTCCATCTTCTATAGCCTGAAAGGGAGTTGCAATTCGGTTTTGATCATCACCTGAAACACGAGCCCATTGTGGACGTATTCCCGGAACTATGATTTTAAATTCTTCACCGCATTTTAGTTTTACCAGTTTTGCTTCCTCTCCCGAACAAACAACCCCGGCGCATCCAGAGTTTTGTGCGCGGGTGGCGCGATCTAAAACCAGAGCTGCAGCGTCGATGTCTTCACGAATTCCAAGACTCGCCAAAGAAGAAGCACTTGTACTGGTAAGCACCGTTACCGCCAGCACTTCCAGACCCGAACCTTTCACTTCTTGAGCTGTCTCAAGAATTGCTTCCCCTTCTGTAGAATGGATGGTGATGTACTGGACTCCCAGTTTTTCAGCGGAACGTAACGCTCCTCTAACCGTTGCGGGAATATCATGAAGTTTAAGGTCGAGAAAAATGTTTGCCGCCGACCTATCTTGAATCATTTTGACAATATCAGGACCTTCACTGATAAACAGTTCCAAGCCGATCTTGAAGCAACCGACCACTCCTTCCAGCATTTTGGCGTAATGCTCTGCTTCCTTTTTCCCCGGAACATCCAGAGCGAAGATCAACCTGTCTTGTGGATTCATAAGATTCATAAATTATTAGCGAAAAATACTCTCGGGATAACGAGTCATGACCGAATGATCTTTAATGTCTATTTTCATAGAGCCCAATTCTTGCCCGGCCAGTTCTTTATACATCATTAAAGGCACGTTGCCACCAGCAGAAATCGTGTGCACAAAACCACTGCCAAATCGCAGGTTCACATCGGTGAAATAAAACTTACCATCCTGAATACCCTGGATGGTACATGGGCCGGTCAAACCCAGTCGCGCGCCCAACGCTGTCACCTTGTCGATGATGCCCGCATCCATATTGATACGGCTGACCATTACCTCCCCACCACGAACCGCCAACCGTTCACGCGGAACAATCAGGCGGGACGAACCTTGCTGGTCGAAAAATGCATCGACACTGAACTCTTGTCCATCAATCCGTTGTTGAAATACATGATGAGGACATTTCTTCATATAAAATTCCAAGTCGCCAGAATTCTCCAAAGTAAACACGTCCTTACTACCTTCTCCCCGGCGCGGTTTAGCAATGAGGGGAAATGGGGATTCTATTTTTCCCGGCAAAAATGTTGACGGGGTGTTAAACCCTTCATCTTTTAAAAATTCATAGAGTTTCCATTTATCGTGGCAAATTTCAATGGCGCGGTTTTGCGGTATCCACAACCGGCGACCATCTACCCTCAACTCATGGCGATAATCGACCATGAACTCAATCGCCTTGTTGGTCAGAGGAACCAGAGCAGAAACTTTTTCGGCTTTGCAAATCTCAAGAAGCGATTGTAGACAATGTGAATCTGAAAAAAGCGGCAGAACCTGGAAGCTGTCAGCTTCTTTAAAAGAAGGTGCAAGAGGATCACTATCGACGCAAATCAACTGGATTTTATGTTGAGCCTTGGCGTCCTGAAACGCTCTGACAAGTGAAACCCTCCAATGCGAAGCCAGAAAAAGGATTTTTAAAGTTTCCATATTTAAGAAGTTCTCTTTTCTGAATGGCTAATACGTAGCCAGATGCCCTATCTGGTTGAGAATTTTTGCCGATGCGCCCCAGATTCTATGATGCCGAAACCAATACATCACCCCTTCTTCAGAAGGCTTGCTCCCGACATCCCGCTGTTGCGTTGAAAGCAGAGTGGTGAAGGGCATTTCCAATACTTCTCCCACCTCGCTCTCGGCAGGTTTGTACACGGGTGCAGAAGGCAGGACAGCTACAAAAGGGGTGATTTCAAATCCCAACCGGGTATTAACAATAGGAAGTCGGCCCAACACATCTCCGGGATCAATCTCAATATCAATCTCTTCCTCCGTCTCCCTTAAAGCCGTAGCCAGCAGGTCATCATCCTCATCATCCTCAAATACTCCACCTGGAAAACTAATTTCCCCCGCATGATACTTAAGGTGAGTAGCCCTTTTCGTCATCAACACATGGGTTTTATTATGCATGGGATAAAGCATAACCATCACTGCAGCCCTCTGGGGGTGCGCAAGAGTCGCCTCCCGAACAAGAGGAAAGTCACTCTGCAGTTTATGTTTGATTAAAAAGAGATCCATCGTTGTCTTGGGTTGTCTACCAAACCTTTTTATATTCTTCGATATCGAACCCGACGGTGATTTTATCTTTATCCACCGCAATCGGACGCTTGACCAACCTTCCGTTGGAAGCCAGCAAGTCTATAGCCTGACTTTCGGTCATGGTTGGCAACTGGTCTTTGATCTTCAACTCACGATATTGAACACCACTGGTGTTAAACAGTTTTTTCATTCCCTTGGCTTTTATCGCCGCTTTGAGGATCTGCTTGGTCGGTGGCGTTTCAGTAATATCGAACAAGTCAAATTTAACGTTCCTGTCTTCCAGGAAGCGGATCGCCTTACGACAGGTTCCGCATTTATTATAAGAGTATAGCTTCATCTAAAAATCTCCTCCACAAGGCATGAGGCCAATGGGCCGGAACCCGTTAATCCGACAATATCGTTGCTGGCAGTAAAAAGCTATTATTAGTTGCCACCGACCGCTTGGCCGGACCCAGTGGCACAATATATTGTGGGGCTGGGTTTAAGAGTATACCAAACATGGTATAATTTCACTTTACAATATCACAAGATTGGGATAATCTTTCCCCTGAATATGAGACTATAAAGATCCGATAATCCCGGGAGCCGAATTACGTATGTATCTGAAAAATTTAGAAATAGAGGGTTTTAAGTCGTTTGTTGACTCCACCAATCTGGAGTTTAGAAACGGTTTTACGGCCATTGTCGGCCCCAACGGCTGCGGAAAGAGCAATGTTTCCGACGCAATTCGCTGGGTCATCGGCGAACAGAGGTCCAAAACCCTGCGTAGCACCCGCATCACAGATCTCATTTTCAATGGCAGTAGTAGCCGGAAACCAGTGAACCGGGCTGAAATCTCCCTAACATTATCCAGCGTACCAACAGGAATCCGGATCGCCGGGGTTCCTAATACAGCTGAAGATGTCAAAGTCACGCGTTGCTACCATCGATCAGGCGAAAGCGAATTTTATATCAACCAGATTCCATGTCGACTGAAGGATATCACGGATTTCCTGATGGATGCAGGTATCAGCCCCAAGGTCTTGACCATTATTGAACAGGGCCATATTCAGGATATCATCATCTCGAAACCGGAGGAAAGACGCGTTCTGATTGAAGAAGCCGCAGGAATCCTGAAATTCAAGCACCGCAAAAACGAAGCGATTCGCAAGCTTGACAGCTCGCGTCAAAATTTGGAACGTGTGGCAGATATTGTTCAGGAGCTAGCCCGGCAGGTTGAGTCGTTAAAACGCCAGGCCGCCAAGGCCGAACGCTATAAAAAATACAAATCTGATATCAAGGAACTGTCTCTCAAACTCTTCTCCGTAAAAGTTCGCCGTTACCAATCACAGTTGGAAGCTATAGAAGCAGAACTTAACGAACAAACAGAAAAGAAAACCGAGTGGAACGCCCGCCACGCTACCTTTGAAAACCAGATCGCTCAACTCAATGTGGAAATCGAAGAATCACTGAGCCGATTGAATGAAGCCCGCGAAACCATTCATCAGTTGAAATCCCAATTAGGAAGTAGCGAACAGAGCATTGCTTTCAAAAAGGAGCAAAGGACTGAGGCGGAAACAGACATTGAGTCTGCGACAAAGGAAGTTTCCCAAATGAAAGGGGAAATTAGTGGCCTGACAACACAGATCGAAAATGAGAGGCAAAACCTTTCCACCACCCTACAGGAAATTAACGAACAAGAAATTGTGCTGGACCAGCGCAAAGCTGAAAACGAGCAAAAACGCGGAGCTTTGCAGACAATTCAGGGACAAGTTATCAATGAAGAAAGAAGCGTTCACGCTTTATTCCAGCAGACAGCCCAGTCGAAAAATCAGATGACGGCTCTTGAAACCCGCATTCAGGGATTAAAAACCGGTCAGGAAAAACTAGCGACAGAGAAGGAAGAAGTCCGCTGCCAAGTTCAGGAAAACCAGTCAGGCTTGGAGCAGAGAGAAACCGAACACCAGCAGAAAACCGAAGAACTTACCCGTTTAAAGGAACAACAAGAGTCCTTGCGGCAGGAAACCACCTCATATTCACAACAGCTTCAAGCTGAAATCGACAACCATAGTTCCAAAAAAGAAGACTACTTTCATAAATCCTCTTTACTAGGTTCATTGGAAAAGTTGAGAAACCAGTTTGAGGGATTTCATGATGGCGTTAAATCGCTCATGAGCAATCAGAACGGCGAACGCATTCCGGGACTCCGCGAAGTTTTGGTCGATGTCCTGCAAACCCCGGCAGAATATGAAGTAGCCATCGAAACCGCTCTGGGAGAAAAACTGCAAAGCGTGATTGTCAATACCCACTCTGACTCGATGGAAGCCATAGGCTACCTTAAAAATCACCATTCAGGTCGAGGCTTGTTCGCCCCTCTCAACCCAAAATCAATTCCTTCTGAGCCACTTTATATGAATGGCACACAAGGAATCGTAGGTGAAGCCCTTAATTTTATTGAATGTAAGGAAGAATATCGACCTGTTATCGAATTGTTACTGAAAAGCGTCGTCGTCGTCAAGGATATGGATGTTGCACTCCACCTGCATCAAGAACCAAATTTTCACGGAACTGTTGTCACCTTGAACGGAGAAATGATTGACGCTAACGGATTCGTCACCGGCGGTTCATTAGGAAGTGATTCCTCAGGCTTACTGGCTAGAAACCGCGAAATAGAAACTCTCACCAGCAGTGTCGATAACGTTAAAGGTGAGTTGAGTGCTTCACAGGAAAGTATCGAAAATAAAAAACAGGGCCTTTCTCAGCTCGAAGAAAACCTGAGACAACTGGACCAGCAAACCCATTCCACCGAGATCGCAGCCAACAACAAACTTCGCGACTTGGAACAATCGCGTAAGGAAGCAGAGCGTCTTGGAAACAGGCACTCCACGATTGACGGAGAAATTGCGGCCCTGAACTTAGAAAGAGAAAAACTGATTGCGGAGAAATCTTCACTGGACCAGCAATTGGAATCTGCTGAACAAAAAAGAGTTTCGGAAGAGGAACAATTGACAACTCATCGGGAGAAACTGGAACAAAGCCGATCGGGCCTGGAAGAAATTTCATCCGAGATCAGCCGACTCAAAGTCCTTATAGCCTCACTGATCGGTCGGCGGGAAAACACACTCACAGAAATCAAGCGGCTGGAGCTTCAACAACAAAACCTGAAACAACGAATTGAGCGACGCGAGACCGATCTCGTTTCCAACCAGAGCAGAATCACCGAAATTGGCAACGAAATTTCTACTCTGGAAGATACCGTTCTCAAGCTTTCCCGGGAAAAAGATCAGTTGAGCGAAACAGCCGTTCAAGAAGAAGAGTCTCTGCGACAGAAAGAAGACAACCTGAAGGAAATGGAGCAGGATACCCGCGAGCTTTCCCGAAGAATTCAGGAAATCACCGAAACCCTTTCTCAAATAGAAATCAAACGCTCAGAAAACCGACTGCAAATTGTCCATCTGGAAGAACGTGCATACGAAGATTTCAATGCCACACGAGAAGAATTAAACTCAGCCTACGACGAAACTATAAATGAAGGTGAAACGGACGAGCATGTTAAAGAGCTTAAAGAGAAGGCAGGGAAATTAGGCGAGGTCAATCTTGCCGCACTTTCGGAATTTGAAAAAACCAACGAGCGCTACACCTTTTTAAAACAACAACAGGATGACTTGGCCGAGTCCATCGAACTTCTCCACTCAACCATTGAGAAAATAAACCACACTACCAAGCAACGGTTTCTCGAAACCTTTCTACTCGTGAATGAAAACTTCAAGGAAATTTTTGCGCGGCTCTTTCAGGGAGGAAAAGCAAGCCTGACCTTGATCGACGAAGCCAATCCCCTCGACTCAGGAATTGAGATATCCGCCAACCCTTTTGGTAAAAGCCTGCAAAGTCTGGCTCTGATGTCAGGTGGAGAAAAAGCAATGACCGCCATCGCCCTGATGTTTGCGGTGTTCAAAGTTCGCCCCAGCCCATTCTGTCTTCTGGACGAAGTGGATGCCCCGCTGGATGAGGCCAATGTGGTTCGTTTCCAGGAAATGCTTAAGGAAATGGCCGTCAACACGCAATTCATCATCATCACCCATAACCAAAAAACCATGTCGTTCGCCAACGCACTGTATGGCATAACTATGGAAGAGCAGGGTGTCTCCAAAGCAGTTTCCGTCCACTTCAAATAACCGGTGGAACATCTCTCTTACTGGCGTGCAAAGAGTTTTCTTCAGTGAATGTACGCTTGCGCTATTCCCCTGTTAGCCCTCCACAGTTAGACCCCAATTAAAACATTGCAAAATACCGCCGCCGCTGATGGTATAATCCGCTTCACTTGAACTTAACTATATTTTGTTATGGCAGAAGCGAAAGACATTGACGACAGCCTGGAGTTTCTCCGGCATTTCGAAAAAAACACTGAGAATCCCGACCTCGGCTCTCTCATAAGAGCAAAGTTAAGTCTCGATAAAAAATCTCTAGATCTTTTAGGGTGCCAGCTTGAAGAAGATGATTTCAAAACCATTGCCGAGGCCAACCCTCTTAAATCCCTTTCACTCCTGAACCTTGAACAAACGGGATTGAATTCTTCTGGACTACAACCCCTCAGTGCCTCCGATTGTTTTTCAAAGTTGGAAAACTTATCACTGGCGAACAATAATCTCGACGATGAAGCCTTATTTTTTCTTTCCAAATGCCAGGCATTAAAGCTTTTGAAGGACTTGAATTTATCCAGTAACGAAATTGGTGTACTGGGAGCAAAAGTACTTTCTCTGGCAGAGGGCATGAACAATCTGGAGCGGTTGAACTTTTCCTATAACCGTTTAGAACCGCTTGGCATCAAATCGCTTGCCGACTCAAAACTTGGCCGACAATTGCGTGAGATTGATCTTCGCGATACGGGAATTGGCGATGAAGGTCTAAGGTTTTTAGCGCAAGTGTCACCTCTTGAAAAAATTATCAAGATTGATCTTTCCGATAATAGTTTGACTCATGAAGGAATGGAAGTTCTCGCGCGGTCCGAGGTATTTCCAAATCTTAAAGTTTTGGTCTTGAACAACAACCATATAGGCGATGATGGTGTATATGCAATGGCCGAGTCTCCCATGTTTGAAAACCTGGAAACGCTGGTCATGCACAATAACGGATTGACGACAGACAGCGCCATTTCCCTTTCCACATCTAAATCAATCACCCGACTTCAAACACTGGATCTAAATAATAATGACCTTCGCGCAGAAGGAGTAGAGGCTTTAGCAGGTTCTAAAAATATGACAGGCATAAATACCCTTGATATTGGTGAAAACAAAATTGGTCCTGAAGGAGCAAAGGCTTTGGCAGAATCTCCGCATTGTGCCGGACTGAAATCTTTACGACTTAATAATAATAATATTGCTGATCAGGGGGCCGTGGCACTCGCCCACTCCACCACACTGACTAAACTAGAGTCTTTATATCTTGAAAACGAAAACTGGATTCACGCACAAGGCATCAAGGCAATGGCCGAATCCAAAAATTTGTCCAGCTTGCGTCGTCTAGTTCTAGCCTTGAATGCCATTGGCGACGAGGGCGCAATCTATCTTGCCAATTCCCAGCAACTCTCCGGTCTGCATTTTTTAAACGTAGCGGGCAATAAGCTGAGCCCCAAAGGGGAAGATGCTCTGCAAAAAACCACAACGTTGACTAATCTTCAAGTCCTCGAAATTGTTTGAACCCCTGATAGATTAGACCTACAATTACTCCCCCACAAAACAAATCCGGCATAGCAATATCAAAAGAAACAGTCTGACTGCTGGTTGATTTTTCCATTTCAAGTGTTACAGTGCTTTACATAGATATACACAATGTAATGCTATTGCAATGGGGTCCGTATGAGCGACTTGAGACAAATTATCGTAGATTCTCTGAGTTCTTATTCTGCAGATGATAAAGACCTACAGGAAACTGTTCAGAACCTTGTCGAAGAAGAGGGTGAAGAAGTTTACCCCACTCTGCTCAACATATTAACCCATCTGGAATTCGATGCCCATGACGCCAAAGTCAATTGGCAACAAATCCTCGCCCATCGCGATCTCTTGCAAACAAAACTTGATAGACAAGTCAAGTTGATCACCGCAGTCTGTGACTATTTCTGTGAGATTGCTCAAACACTGCAAACTCCAACAATGATTGAGTTGAAGGTGTTGGAGGAAACCAAGAAGTATTCCCGCTCCGATGGATTGACCGGACTTTTTAACCGGAGATTTTTCGATGAAGCTCTGGAAGGAGAAATGAATCGGGCTCAAAGATATGACGGAAGTTTTTCAATTATATTTTTTGACCTTGATAATTTCAAGAAATTAAATGACACCTATGGTCATCAGGCAGGAGACTTGACTCTAAAACAAGTGGCCGAAATTTTGATATTAGAAAAAAGAACTGAGGACCTTGCCTGCAGATATGGCGGTGAAGAACTGGTTCTCATCCTTCCGGAAACTAAGAAGATCAACGCACTGGTTATAGCTGAACGCATTCGCCAGAAAGTTGAAGAATTGGAATTAACATTTGATGGAAAATCATTTAATGTCACTTTAAGTGGTGGGGTCGCTTCTTTTCCCACAGACGCAAAGGATGCCAAGTCGTTGCTCCAAGCATCCGACGTTGCTCTTTATCAGGCCAAGGAAAGCGGCAGGAACAGAATTTTTCTACATTCCATCGACAAGCGACATTATATAAGGATGGATTTTACCAAGGACGTTCAGGTCAAAAAAGTGGAGCAGGAGTCTGAACAAATCACTGTCCAGGGAAAGAATTTCAGCAATTCAGGTTTACTTATAGAAAGTCCTGTTCCCATTGAAATTGGTGCACAAGTAAAAATAGAGCATACAGACCAGAGCCTCGGCAAACCCGTTATCATAAAAGCTCAGGTAGTACGTGTAGAAAAGTTTGACTCCCACTATGACATCGGGGTCTCGTTTCTGGAAATCAAAGATATCGAGGGCAACGAAATAGCACAGGCCTTGGTTAAAAACCTGGGAATTTCCACCAACCAACTCCCCCAAAAAAAATAATTGAAGAGCTAAGGTCGGGCGGCAAACATATTAAAAGTGTTTTGCGTCCCCAACACTCGGTTTGCCAGTAAGGCATGAAGTCCATAACGTCGGGCACAATATTTTTCGATCTGCAAAACTTTCAATCCTTCATCTCGCAGAATTTCATCTACCCTGTTCGGGTCAATGCCTCCAAACTGCCGTTGGTAATCAGAATGATGATACTCATCATCCAATACAGGAATATTTTTCACCCACATCACAGAGCGGTATAACTTTTCATCCAACCATGAAAGCGCACGGTGCAAAGCAAATTTTATCGGAGAATGAACTTCCTGTTTAAGCGGTTCAAAAAATACCAGCAGTATCTTTCCAGAAGAAAGCTTTGCACAAATTTGACGCAACACCGATTCGTAATCGAAGAGATGATGTAAAATCGCAGATAAGACAATCACGTCATAATCATCTTGATTCTGCAACAAGAATTCCTCAGCATCCCCGACTACAAGGCGGGCTTGCGGTTTCAATGTTGCCGGGATGGACTCCTCAAACGCCTGTATCATTTCCTGCGACAAATCCAAGCCTGTCACATGATACCCCTTAGACAAAAAACGCAGGGAGAGGTAACCGGTCCCACAACCCAGATCGAGAATTTTAGCGCCCTGCTTCAAGGTCACACAAACCTTATTCACCGTTTTTTCTAAAATTGAGTTTTGAAAAAAATTTGTCTGCTCTGGGTGCCGGGAAAGGTATAACCGATTTTCTAAAGCATGCACCCTTCGGTTTTCTTCCAGCACTTTTTCTTTAGTGACAGGGGGTGTCTTCGCAGATTCCATCAGGGAACGAGTTCTTCAAAAAAGAAACGTTTTTTGGTTTTTGATGTCTTGCACTCGTTACAATTGACACAGACATCGGGGTATTCCCCTTTTTCATGCTGGGTACGTAATCGTTCTATCTCTCTGCCATGCCACAAGTCTTGCACGTTGTCATGGACAGCACTTCCCAATTTCAAAGTAGCATTATAATCCACACAGCAGGGGATCACCGTTCCATCCCATAACACCACCAGTTTGCCATAGTCTTTACCAAAAGGCTCCGGGCAAGGTTCTTCTCTCGGGCTCTGAATCAGCTTGGGTTGCGTGCGAACATGATCCATGACAGATTCCCAATGACTGATAAAAGGGTCAACATCTTCCTGGGTTTCTTCTTCCACAGTGAAGACCACTCCCATGCTCAATTCGGGCCGCCTTTTTTCTTTTTCGCTTTTAAGTTTCATGATATTTTTTTCTATCTTCTCTAGCTCTACACCCCGTATTCGCTCAAAAGTTTCTGCTGAACCATCAATGGAAAAACGGATAATGTTCAGAGGGCTGTCGACAATCTTGCCAATCATTTTATCTGTCAATAAAGTTCCATTGGTGTTCATCACTATAAATTTAACACCCGCATCGTGGGCATACTCAAACATCTTAAAAATATCTTTGTGCAACAAAGGCTCTCCCCAATTGTGCATGCAAAGATGCTCGAGGTCCGGGCAGTCATCAATGACTTTTTTGAACAGATCAAAATCCATAAAACCTTCTGCCCGCGTCATGCCTTCTGTAACAAAGCAGAACGTACAACGCAGGTTGCAGGTGTTGGTCGGCTCGATAATTAAAGAAGTAAGAGGTTTAACCTGCATTATTCAATCACCTTTTCCACAATATAGTCTGGGCGGTCCTGAATCTGAGAATGGACACGTCCAAGGTACTCTCCCAGAAACCCAATAGAGAGAAGTTGAACACCGGCAAAAAATGCAAACACCGCCGAGAGAACAACAAATCCTTCGATTAAAATTCCATTGGCTATGCGCTGATACAACAGAAATGCCATCATGAGAAAGCCGATAAAAGCACCAAACAATCCCATATAGGTCACCAATCTTAACGGGAAGTTGGAATACCCTGTCACCAAATCCCAGGACAATTTCATCAAGGTGAGAAGACTGTACTTAGTCTCGCCTTTTTTTCGGGCATGGTGCTCAACTTCAACCTCAACGCTGGGCAGCCCCATCCAACTCATCAGGACAGCCATGTATCGAGACCTGTCCTTACAGGCTTCAATCTTTTCAATAACACTTCGGCGCATTACGCGGAAGGAACTTAAATTTAATTTCACTGATTCCCCAAAAAGCATTTGCCCAAACCCACGCAGGAACTTCGAGCCCAGGACTCTTAATAAACCATCTTGTCGCTTTTTATGAACCGTGGTGACCAAGTCTATATTTTCCGTCAATGCGGCAAGCAGTTTAGGAATTTCTTCCGGTGGATTCTGTAAATCTGAATCCAACTGAACCACAATCTCTCCCCTACTAATTCTAAAACCTGCCAACATGGCAGACTGCTGACCAAAGTTTCGGGTCAACCTTACCAGGCGGAATATTTTGTCCGCCTCACTGATGCGTTCTAGCTTTTCAAACGACCCGTCATCACTGCCATCATCCACAATCAGGATCTCGTAAGACCGGCCCAACTCATCTCCCACAGTTTTCAGGCGCGAACAAAGTTCCTCAACCAATGACTCCTCGTTATAAACAGGAACGACTATAGAAATTTCCGGGTTTTTATCCATATTTTTATTTGGCACCACCGACAATAAAGGCGATTCAATTCTTTCCATAATATTAGCCAGTTCCCTCAGGCCCTTCTCTATGAAAAGCTGGAGCCGAACAACTACTTTCTTTGACTTTCAAAAACTCAACCCGCTTAACTCTGCTCTCGGTAATAGCTTCTCCCACTAAAGGAGTGGGGCCGACGTACTCGGATTGACAACACCCCAGACATCCCGGAAAAATTCCTTCCGCTTTCAATTTTTCACGGAAACCCTGAATGCGTTCAGACTGCCAAGCTGGAGAACTATCTCCCTCATTAACATTTCCAACCCTGTAATGCGGACAACTGAAAACATCCCCATAAGCTGAAAAAGCCACCTTCGTCCAAGGGATGTAGCAACGGTAATCCTTGTACGAACTTTTATTGCTGTAATAGCGGACAATTTCATCCACCGTAATATAGTTCGGCGAAAATCTCAGTTGAGTCTTGTTCTCTTTACTTTCACTCTGTAACAATTCCAACTGCTCTCGCAAAAGGTTCGGCTCTATTACTTCGACGGGTGCCGTTGGCCTCTGCAAATGTTCATCCTGATCATAGTCTTTGCCATGCCAGTAAGTGGCAGGGCTGCTTAAAACATAATTAGCAACATTGACTCCCAACTTACTGGAGTACTCATATAAGGGGACCAGTTCACGCACATTACCCCTGTTGATAACGCAAGTAACGTGAATCAAAGGGAAGCGAGATTTCATTTGTTTCCGCTTAGCCACCAACCGCTCCAACCCTTGAGTTGTCTTTTTAAACGAGCCCGGAATTGTAGTGATGGTGTCGTGCAGTTTTTCCCCACCTTCAAGCGAAACCCCCATATAAAATAATCCCGCACCCCAGGTATATTTCAGCCGCAGACGCATAAGGTCTTCCACAACCTTGTCGCTTAAAGTCGTACCGTTTGTAATGATATGGACCTTGTGACGTTTGGTCGCGAACTCAAGAATATCCATGAAATCACTTTTCATGAATGCCTCACCGCCCGTGAAGGTGATCAAAGAAAATCGGGGAAGTTTTGAAATCGCTTTTATTACTTCCTCACTCGACAATTCATTTTTATAGGTTTTCTTCGACTCGGTTTCCTCAATAATTTCCAGATAGTGACACATGTCACAACGCAGGTTGCAACGATAGGTCACTTCGAAAAAAGCCTGAACCGGTGGCAATGAAAACCTCGGCGCCAGATAGAATGGCAGAAACGAATAAAGACGAGGCAATATTTTTTGTAGGAATTTAAAATCTATCATAATAGATATCTTATGAACATCGGATCGGCTCCACTTGCCTCAAGATGTCCAGACTCTTCTCTCCACAGTTGAATAACAAATCAATCGCCGACAATTGCGGAACAAAGCCGGGATACCTCTGTGGATAAACCGGATGCTCGTATTTCTGATACTCTAACTCAATGTTCTGACTGAAAAAATCTTCTTCCAAGATATAATCACTCGCCGCTTCACCACTCAAATAATGGGTCGCGCCTAGTTCCCTGCAAATCGAAAGGAGCCGCTCAGTTTTTTCTCCTGACGTTTTCATTTGAGATGAACTCAAGAGTGTCGTCTCAACACCAAGCTCTTCTTTTAGAAAAATAATCGTTTCCAAACAAAGGTCGAATAAAAACTCCCAGTCCTTTTCATAAATTTGCTGGCACCGGGAAAAATATTTTTCAAAAAATGGTGCTTTACTATAATGCTGGCGTAAAGTCTGCAAATGCTTTTTCCGCCACGGCACAGAATTATCGATGCGAGTCTCAAGCAGGCTTTGCGAGAATTTGTTTTTTTGTAAAACTGGCACTGTCAACCAAGCCCAACCCTCGTTAACTCGCACTCGGTTTCTGTTTCTCCAGTCTCGCCGGGTGTACTGCACATCGTCCAACAAAACGAATTTATCCGAACGGCTCATTTGCTCAAAAAATCCCAGCCACGGCAAATAAGATGGTTGAAGTATGGTAACCCGCATAACCATTATCCTTTTGGAGCCCAGAGTTCTTTCATCCACATAATACGTTCCCACCACTTGCGATTATTTTGATAAAACTCAATGGTACGTTTCAATCCTTCATCCAGACCAACCTTAGATTGCCAGCCCAGATATTCCTGCGACTTATCTACTGAAGAAATATGCCGGGTCACTTGACCGGGGCGGTCTTCAATAAATTGCAACAAACTCTCAGGTTTATTCATCAACCGTAAAATCCTTCGGGCGATTTCTACCACTGAGGTGTCAGTCCCTGTACCCAGGTTGATCGTCTTACCCATCACCTGGTCACGCTTCACATGCAGAACCCGGTCCAAGGCTTCACAAGTATCTTCCACAAACATCCAGTCGCGAGAACTCTCGCCATTACCATGAATGGTCAACGGCTGATCCTGCAATGCACTGACAATGAAATTGGGGATGGCTTTTTCCAGATGCTGGCACGGTCCATAATTATTAAACGGGCGAATGATGACAGCCGGTAAATCGTAAGTCTTGACGTAAGAATATATCAACCGATCAGCCCCAGCCTTGGCCGCCGCATAGGGGCTCATAGGATTCAACGGATGCTCCTCATCCATCGGAGCCGCCAAAGCCGTGCCGTACACTTCGGAAGAAGAGATATGCACAAATAATTCGACCGGATTATTCACAATGGCATTGGCCACTACCTGCGTGCCTATGACATCCGTCTCGAAGAAAATAGCATTATCGTAAATCGAACGAGTCACATGTGACTCTGCCGCGAAATGCACCACAATATCCGCTTCCGAAACCAGCTTGTTTACGATATCAGGGTGAGTGATGTTGCCGTGATGAAATTGAAAGTGTCCGTTGGACTTTAGACTTGCAGGTATATTGTCGAGGTTGCCGGCATAGGTCAAAGCATCCAGCAAAAGGATTTTATAGTTCGGGTAGCGTTTATGGATAAAATTGATGAAGTTGCTTCCAATAAATCCCGCACCACCTGTGACCAATAAAGTTTTTTCGCTCTTTTCGCTCATAGTCTCCCTGACCACAAAAAATTCCGGTTACATACCATTATATATAAGGGTCCAGTCATTCTTTACGGAAAAATGGAGGAAATCCTTTAATTATATGGATATAAGTCCATTTCAGGATGAAGATTCAGGTGGGGATAACTCCCCATTCCGGGCAAACATCCCCCATGACAAGGGGGGCTTGGGGGGTTGCTGTTCAAACTGCACCCTCCCACTTGTGTGGGTTAGGGGGTCATTTGTACGAGCTTATTGATGGTTTTTTCAATGCCTTCGGCCACTTCCGAGATGCTCTGGCCCAGCATATAGGCCGGTGTAGAGACGATATTATTCTTCTCGTCGAAGACAAAATCCCGCGCTGAGCAGTCCTGATGTGTGGCCCCCATTGTTTCCATCTTGCTACTGCAATCCTTGTCATTGCCGATGGTTAATGTGGGTTTGTTGGGCGCATCCTCATAAATTTTAGCCATCATGGCCGGGGCAATGCATAACGCCGCCTGCGGTTTCTTTTTGGCGGCGAACTCTTTCACCAGTCGAAGCACTTCAGGGTGAACATCACAGTTTTCGCCCTTGACCGCGAAGCTGGAGAGATTCTTTGCCGCACCGAATCCACCGGGGAATACCAGTGCGTCAAGTTCATCCGCTTTGACTGTAGCGATATCTTTAATCTCACCACGGGCAATCCGCGCCGCTTCGACCAAAACATTACGTTTCTCGCCAGCAGATTCCTCACCGGTAAGATGGTTGACCACATGCATCTGATCAACATTGGGCGCCATGCACAGAGCTTGGGCTCCAGCTCGATCAATGGCTAGAAGAGTGATGACCGACTCATGAATCTCCGCACCATCAAACACCCCACAACCCGAAAGCACCACACCAATTTTTTTCATACTATTTTCCCCCTGAAAAATTAACAACAGAGTTTAGTTTTGAAATGAGTTACTCATATAACTTTACCACTCACTAGCAGAGCCCGCAATTGTTGCAATGCTTAGCCTGTATAAGGATGAACAACCAATGCCATTATCCTTTCAAACCATATCTCAATCCAGTAAAATTCCAGTACGAAATTAGGGTTAAAAAAGAGGTTTAAAGATGATACAGGAGGACTTCGATACTTGGGAAGATTTTGAAACTAGGGCTCAACAATTGCAAGGTGTGTCCACCGAAACCAGTGAAGACCAAGACGAAAGCCCTCCACATTTGCTTTTTCGCGGGCAAGCTGACCACTCTTCGAATCTTGAGACAACCCTTGAGCGTACTTGCAAAACTCAATGGAGTTTTTCCGATTACTTCCGACTTATTTCAGTAGCACAAACTCAGATAGAGACATTTACCAGTCAACGCTGGAAAATCAAGGATTGGCCGGAACTTGCTTAGTGGTCTGAGGAGTACGAAAGCATTCATCAACAATTCCCTGCATATGACTATCTTGTCTTTCTTCGGCATCATGGTTTTCCATCACCCCTCTTAGATTGGTCACGATCACCTTACATTGCTGCATTTTTTTCTTTCTCAGAATCAAATGCAGAGAGAGTTTCGATCTTTGTATATCAGGAGTATGCGGGCGTTGGGAAAATAACCTCATCCAATGAGCCTCTTATTAGGAGCTTTGGACCTAACATTCGAAGCCATTCTCGACACTTTCTCCAGCAAAGTGAATACACTATAAGAGCAGAGTTTAGTAAATATGGGTGGCTGTACACCCACCAGGAGAATCTATTTACGAACAATTCTACCGAACAAGATTTGTTATGGAAATTATCTATGCCCGCAACAGAGCGAGTTAAAGCACTTAAAATACTGGATGCTCATAATCTTAATGAGTTTTCTTTATTCCAAACTACGGAATCTCTTCTCAGCACCATTGCGTGTAGGTCGCTTGAACTTTACAAGAAAGACCACTAACCAACCAAATTCAGCATGACAGAAATCTAATCTACCCGTCGTCGCGAGCCGCTGAAAGCGGCGTGGCGATCCAGATTTTTTGATTTGCCTTACTGGATTGCTTCGTCACCTCTGGCTCCTCGCAAAGACGATCATAGAATTTCGTCATAAAGATCGTTCCAGTTCGGATTCATATTTTCTATTAAAGATATTTTTTTATTCCTAGAGCCTGCTTTAATCTGTTTCTCACGACTGATTGCACTTTCCATGTTTTAATGCATTTCGTAATAGACTAGCTGGTTGCAGCCATACTTTTTTGTAAATCCCGTTGTGACCCCATTTCTGTGCTCATGAACCCGTTTTTCTAGATTACTGGTCACTCCAGTATATAGAGTGCCATTTCGCTTATTCGTCATTATGTAAATTGCGGGTCGTTTCATTTTTCTGGATTGCTTCGCTTCGCTCGCAACGACGATTATGTGAGAGTTTTATTTTTAGTCGCCAGTAAACCCTATTACTAGCTGCCCCTACGGCCAGTAGTGATCGGGAGTCGCCGGTCTTTACCGAAGGCTTTGGGAGTGATTTTTACGCCCGGTGGACCCTGGCGGCGTTTGTATTCGTTGAGGTCGACGAGTCGAGCGATGCGCTGGATTTCGGCTTTGGACAATCCTTTCACTTTTATCTCGTCAACGGATGCGTCTTCTTCGATATAACGCAACAACACCGGATCGAGCAGATCGTAGGGAGGCAATGAATCGGTGTCTAACTGGTCGGGACGCAATTCCGCAGAGGGTTCTTTGGTGAGAACATTTTTCGGGATGATTATTTTATCCCGGTTGAGCCAGTGGCAAAGTTCGTAGACGAGAGTTTTCGGCACAACTTTGATCACGGCGAATCCGCCTGCCATATCGCCATAGAGTGTGCAGTAACCCATGCTGATATCACATTT
>JAJDBH010000030.1 GCA_029261455.1 Nitrospinaceae bacterium | reverse complement strand
GTTATCAGATCAATCTCAGAACCATTCATGAAGTAAAAATCCCCGACACTTCGGTTGAGTTGTTTGGGCACAAGCTGGCATTGCCGGTTCTGGCGGCACCCATCACCGGTATGGAAACCAATCTTGCGGGAGGCATGGATGAAAGAGAATATGCCGATGCCATTCTCGACGGTTGTCTCGAGTCCGGCACATTGGGAATGGTGGGCGATGGAGCGAGCCCCAAAAAATATTTGATTGGGTTAGAAGCCATTAAAAAACGCGGTGGATTGGGAATCCCCATCTTCAAGCCACGCGAATACAACCTTGATATCATCAAGCGGTTCAAAGCCGCCGAAGATGCGGGAGCTGTTGCCGTGGGCATTGACATTGATGCGGCCTCATTTAAAACCATGACCTTGAAAGGTCAGGCAGTAGGGCCCAAAACCATCGCCGAATTGCAGGAACTGAAATCGCATTTGAAAGTACCTTTCATATTAAAGGGCATCATGAATGTGGAGTCAGCGTTGGCGGCGATAGAAGCCGGTGCCGATGCCATTGTTGTTTCCAATCACGGTGGGCGGGTGATGGACCACATGCCGGGGACGGCAGAAGTTCTTCCCGAAATTGCCAATGCCGTGGGTGGTCGTATTAAAGTTTTGGCCGATGGAGGAATTCGTGAGGGAGTTGATATCCTCAAAATGCTGGCACTGGGTGCTGATGCCGTCATGATTGGTCGCCCAGTCTGCATCGCCGCGTTTGGGGCAGGGCAGGAAGGTGTTTCCTTTTATTTGCAGGAAAAACTGACTGAACTGAAAAAAGCTATGATCTTGACCGGTTGTGGTTCCATTGATCGTATTGACCCTTCTATCATTTTCCGCAAAAAGGGTGACCGATAAATGAAATCTAATAAACCGAATTTGCATGTGGTGCCGGTCAAGCCAAAGAAAGACTTATTGTCCTCTCTCCGGCATTTGAAAAACCAGTTCGGGGCTTGTGGGCTCAAATTGTCCACGGAAGATGCGGCTATGAGCATCGAACAAATCGGTTATTGGGCAGAATTTACCGGCGATATTCTATCAACAGTGGTTAAGATTGGTGGACCTAATGCCCGCAACGATATTAAACAACTCCTGCCATTAAATATTGATGGGTTGATCGCCCCCATGGTGGAATCTCCTTATGGATTGGAAAATTTTATTTCTGCGGTGCGCGACTTCACCACCCCCATGCAGTTTGAACGAGTGAAAAAACAGATCAATATTGAAACCGAGACGGCAGTTAGACAGTTGGACTCGATTCTCTCAGCTCCAGAAGCGAAATATATTGACGAGATCACCATCGGTTGCAGTGATCTTTCCGAGTCCATGAAGAAACCGAGGTGGGACGCAGGTTTCACGGCCAAGGTGGTGAAGGTGGTGAAAAAAATTCAGAGAAAAAATATCCCCGTCTCAGTGGGAGGGGGAATAACTCCTACTACGATTAGTGACTGTCTGCAACAAGTCCAGCCGGACAATTTCAATACCCGGGTTATAACGTTCAAGGTCGAGCCGGGCTGCGATTACCGCGAAGCGGTTCAATTGGCGTTACGTTTTGAGATTCTTATGCTTGAACACGACTCCTCCCTTAAATTCATCTCCCGTGATGAAGAAAAATTCCGCATCAAAGAGTTGAAAAAGCGTTTGAAATAAGCTTTTTAAAAAGCTCTTAGATCTGAAACTTTCCGTTCGCTTTTTCTGAGCGATTATTCATTCAGGATATCATTGACAAAATACTGAAATGTCTTACAATACTGGCCTCGTAACACCCTGAACATAAGCAAATATATGGATTTAGCAGAGTTCCGTTTCGATTGGATTCTGTAAATTATTGATTTTTATAGACTCTTAAACCCAAAACTCATTTTAATTTTTTGGAAGGCAGGAGAAAACGATGCAGATAACCGGCATGCTTTGGGGACGCAAATTGTTAGACCTCGTGGAATTCCCCCATTCAGAAGTTAGGGGTCCTGAACTCAGTGTTGATGACATCAAAGACATGATCAAGCGGCATGGTCAGGTTTTTATCAAACCCTTGTTTAAGGGTGGAGTCGGGAAAAAAGGTAAATCTGGTTTACTGGGCCGGGTTGACAATATCACTGATGCTTTGAAGGAAAAGGAACGTCTCTATTTTTGTGAACATGTCGATGGCTTCAGCAAGGTCAAGTCTGATGGAGTGACCTACGAAGGTGCAGTGCCTGCAGACTATGAGGTCTACTTTTCAATTTCCGAAAGCACTGAGCATCGTTGTCCAATAATGACTGTCACGCATCATGGTGGGGTTGATATTGAAGAGCTTGGTGAAGATAAAATGAAAGTGGTGCCGTTTGATGCCTTGACCGGATTGAAAGCGTTTCATGTTTCCAATGCGTTGATGGAGTTGGGTGCACCCCCCGAGGTGATTAGCCCGCTAGTGCAGAACCTGCCTAAGCTTTGGGATCTTTATAACAACTATGGCATGTTGATGCTGGAACTCAACCCAATTCGTATGCAACCGGGCAAGGGCGGACGTCTGGCACCGATTGCTTGTGATTTCAAATGTGCGTTTGATCAGGATGATCCTGCTTGGAAACGTCTGCATCTTCCATCACATCTATTCGCTTCCGACTACTCTGAGTTTGAGCAGGAGATCAACCAGCTTCGAACCTATCAGGGACAAAGTGATGTATTCGTCATGAATGATAAAGGAACTATCACTGCTCCGACTTTCGGCGGTGGAGCCAACGCTATGGTGACAGAACTTCTTGGTGAAGATGCGACCATTTCTTCTGACTTTGGCGGCAACCCTCCTTATGAAAAAATGCACGATATTTCTAGGATCAGTTTCAAATATTGGTTGCCACAATCCAATGTGCTGTTCATCATTGGCGGCAAAGCCAATAACACAGATATCTATGAAACATTCCGAGCCATGGGAGATGGGCTACGAGATTTCTTTCAGACCCATGGACCGACTCCCCTGTTTGTTGTGGTGGGACGAGGTGGCCCCAATGTTATTCGCGGCATGAACTATTTGCGAGACATTCTCGATTCTTTAAACATTCCCTACCGTTTCTTCGGACACGACAGTGCCATGTCCGAGGTGATCAACTACACTCTGGCGGTTAATGAGTGGATGAAAAGCGGTGGTAAGGATGAAATTAAAGCTAAACTTAAAATGTGAAAATCCTGACTGGCATCGTTGATG
>JAJDBH010000029.1 GCA_029261455.1 Nitrospinaceae bacterium | reverse complement strand
TCCAGTAAGAGCATATTGGTTTTTAATTCGAAGTCAGTGCATGCTTTACCAAGAATGCGGTAGAACTCGACGGCCACGTTTTCGGCTTCAATGGCGAAGTCGAAGGCTTTTTCGAGCCCTTCAAACTGGGGCAATTGGCTCAGTGTTTCTTCCAGTGGAGGGAAGATATCGGTTTGAAAACTTTCCGCAATAAGTTTTTTGAGGTCTTCGTCATTTTCCCAACCAACGTCACTTTCTGTCTCGAGCATTTTTTTGAAATGGATTTCGTGTGCAGCTTCCTCTTTGACCATGAGTTTTAAAAACTCTTTGACCTTGGGGTCATCAACGTGTTTGGCCAGTTCGCCATAAAACCGTTGTCCCTCGCGTTCTATCTTAATTGAAAGCTCTAATAGTTCTGAGTTGGTGACAACCATGAAAATTTGTCCCGAGCAAAGTGTCAGAAGAATAACTACGGTAACTATAGTAAATAAGAATTATAAAATAGAACTTAAGATTTTGAAAGTAATTATCAGAATTATTTGCTTCTTTTATTATCGGGAGGGATTAGTTGTCGTCGTTTAAAAACTTGGCTTTGAAAGACTTCACTCTTTCGAGGTGTTCGCATTCTGCCTTTTCCAAAATAGTCAGAATTGTTTTTATTTCAATGTCTTGACAGGAGTCATGCATGAGTCGAAAAAACTCCCCGACTATCCGCTCTGCATCCATGGCAAGCTCAAGGGCTTTTAGGATTCCTCCAATTTTGGGAATTTGGTTGATTATTTCTTTAGTTGGCGGAAAAATATCGGTTTGGAACTCCTTATCGATAAATTCGCGCAGAGAGGGATTATTTTCCCAGCTGATTCGTTCGAGACCTTTTAATTCAATTAGGCGTTTGAATTGTTTTTCGTGCAGAGCTTCTTCCCTGGACATGAGCTTAAAGAAGTCCCTGACTTTGGGGTCAGCGACTTTTTCAGAAAGCTCACTGTAAAACCTCTTCCCATCGCTTTCAATTTTTAAAGAGATTCCCAGCAATTCCTGATTGGTAATGTCCATGGAATAACTCAAGTGTGCATGTTAATATGGGCTAAATTTCGGATATACGTGACATTCCACATATTTACCTTTAAAAGATATTCAATATTCGATAATATTCCCGGAAACAACGAAAAATGTTATCCCGTGCTTAAAAATTAGCTTTATGGATTTTCTCAATCAATTTAGAAACGGTCTTGATGAAGGTGGTGAGAGAGATTGTTTTGAAAAACACCTTTCTCCTCATGTCTCAATGCTTTATAAGTCCGCAATCCGAATGTGTGGCAGTCCTAATGATGCCCAGGATCTGGTTCAGGAAACGCTTTATTGTGCGCTGAAAAGTTTTCATCAGGTTCACGACCCAGCGAAGAGCAAATACTGGATGTTTTCTATTTTAAGGAACCTGTTTTTAAAGGATATTGAGAAAACTAAAAAACGCGCCGAGATTGAGTTTGACTCTGTTTGTGACAAGTTGAGTGACCGGCAACACCCCGAAGGTGATTTTTTGCGAGCGGAGGTTAGGAGTAATATCCAGGAAGTTCTGGACAAGCTTGACGAACGGCTCCGAATCACTCTGGTCAAGTTCTATTTTGATGGATTATCTTACAAGGAGATATCTAAGTCCCTGAATATACCTATCGGAACTGTGATGTCTCGTATTGCGCGTGCCAAAGTTTATCTCAAACGAGAGCTCCTTCGCTCTGAGTCCTTACGCTTGGAAATTGCCAAATATATCACCGATGAAGATTGATCCTGCTTGATAACTTATTGATATAAAATCCCCTATTTCAGCCCCCTCATCGTCCTATCCTTTAAGTAGTTAACTCAATTTATTATATAGGTTTATCTCTTGTTGTAGGTTCTTTCTTACAAACTGCATTTATTTCTCTGGAATGTTGAAATTCCGGGAATAATTCCTGATTTTCAGTATCTATATATTGAATAAGTTGGGGGCTGGGCCTATCCAGCCTCTGTTTTTTATAAAGCACCCTGTATTCATGTAAATAAATCAGACCTGATGCAACAGATATTACCCGTTCAAAATACCAACCTGTTTTACTCAGAGGTACTAATATTAACGTAAGGAGGAGGCACTTATGAAAAGTAATCCAATCCTGAATCTGGCACGGAGCTTGAGTACAAGACTATTTTTAGTTCTTGGACTCGCAGTGGTTCTCGTTTCTCCAGCAGGTGCTATTAGCGTCGACCATGGTCATGATGGTTCGCACGGTAAGAGCAACCCAGCTGTTGATCGTCCCATTTGGCTCGATAAGCTGGAAAACCAACTTAATCACGAAGATGTGATGAGTGGTTTGGAAGGCAGCCAGGAAAAACTGGACAAAACATTCATGAAGTTGATGGGACAACTTCAGGACAAGGTTAAGGAGCATGCCAGCCCGGCATCATCAGGCGGTGGGTTCCATGACTCGTGGTCCGCACATCAGTTGGGGCAGAGTTATCTGCTTGGACCCACGGAAGCGGCTGCCAAGGTTTATAAAGGCGCTCATTGTCCGGGGAATATTCCCACAAAGACTTATGAGGTTTCTGCCATCAATGTAGAGGTTACCCTGAACCAATGGGGCGATTACTACCCGGGCTATATGTATGTTCTGGATAAGGACATCGGTAAAGTTCGTGATGAGGAAAAAAGGAATCTTGCAGCTCGTCAAAAGGAGGATGGCTTGGACCCCGGTGCAGTATCTACCGGATTACAGGGTGATGCGATTCAACCTATGACCATCCGTGGTAACCAAGGCGATTGTGTTCGCGTTAAGTTCACTAACCGGTTGGAAGATGAAGATGCAGGTTTCCAGATCAGTGGTTCTGCAATGATCATCAGCTCCAGCGGTCAGCCTAACACTGCGGCCACAAAGGGATCGATTATATCTTCTGGCGAATCTAAGGAATACGAGTGGTTCATTCCCGTTGATCAACAAGAAGGTAGTCACATGATCCAGAATCATGCGGGTCGTGATCCTTCTGCTTTGGGATTGATCGGTGCTTTTATTGTTGAGCCGAGAGGTTCTCGTTATCTCGATCCTTTTACTGGCGGTCCGTTGGAAAACGGTTGGATGGCCATGATTGCTAACGATGATGCTAGAGACTTTCGTGAGTTCGCTCTTTTCTACCATGAAGTTGGTGACGAATCTTTTCGTCCTCTCAACCGTCATGGTGAAATGATTCCCCAGCGCGATCCGTTGACGGATGCTTATCGTCCTTCAGCCCGTGCTATGAACTTCCGTTCTGAGCCGTTTGGTATTAACAACCTGGCTCAGCAGGAGAAGCATTTTCACTATGAGGACGAATCTCTGTCCTATAGTTCTTATACTTTCGCGGATGCTCCGACCACGATCCCTCGTTCTTACTTGGGTGACCCGGCGAAGTTTCGTTTGATTCATGGTGGTGGTGAAGTGTTTCACTCACATCATCCTCATGGAGGTTCCATTCGTTGGACCCGTTCTCCGCAACGGGAAGTACAGCTTACAAACTTGACCCAGGCCGCCTATGACGGTCCGGTTAAATATCCGGTAGTTCGCACTACGACTGACCGGGTTGACGTTGAAGTTATCGGACCTGCTGAAGCACTTGATCTTGAGACCGAGTGTGGATCTGGGCTTTGTCAGCGTCTCGCTGGCGACTTCTTGTTCCATTGTCACGTTGCGCATCATTACGTAGCGGGTATGTGGGGCTACTGGAGGGTTTACAACACCCTCCAGGATGGTAACTATCCTATGGGTAGCACCGATGTTATGCGTCCTTTGAAAGAGCTTCCAGATCGTGCGGGAAGAATTCCTAAGGGGCAAACTTCAGACCAACTGGTTGGTAGGACAATGGACTGGTTTGGTAAGAAGTTTAATGTTGTTGGTTCTGGAAAAAGCGACTGGAGCAAAGAGACACCAGTTGTTAATGTCAAAGACTGGGTTAAGTACATGCTTCCCCCTCAGGGAAAACCTGGTCATACAGATGACGAAACAGGCCAGATTCTTGCCTATGACGGGTCTGTATGGGATTATTCTTGGAAAGGTAATCAAGCGCTTTCTGAGCGTGAATCTACTTTGAAAACACCTAAGTATATTTCTCCGCGTCCAGGTAAACGTCATGCGATCCAGTTTGATCAGCACGGCAAACTTGCGTGGCCTCATATGACACCTCATTTTGGTAAGCGTGTTCCTTTTGCGCGTAACCACGGTGGTGCTCCTTGGTTGGAGCCGTTCCATATGCAGACCGATGCGGAGGTTATCACGAAAACGGAATCCGGTAGTGCACGGAGTGGTTCCGATATGGAGAATACTGGTGGCGCCAAACCTGGTGAGCAGGGACGATGGAGTCTTTGTCCTGCTGGTGCTGGACGCAAACAGTATAATCTGGTCTTCATCAATACCCCGATTGAGCTTTCTGGCGCAGTCGGGAACACCCCACCAATCATCGATAAATATGGTCTGATTTATGTTATCGATGAAGATATGGCGGAAGTGAAAGCAGATCCTAAAAAAGCCATTCCGTTGGTCATTCGTGCCAACGTATATGACTGCGTGGATCTGTTGTTGACCAGCGAATGGAATGATGATGATTTCACCAACTTCCAGATGTCGAAGTTGAACATTCATCCGCATTTCTTTCAGTTCGACAATCAGGCCTCAGATGGCGTAATTTCTGGTTTCTCTTACGACCAGTCAATGAGGTCTTATAGGCAGTTTGATAAGAAGATGAAAGATGGTCACCATGTTGGTATGCCGGTTCCGATGAACGCCAAAGTGCTGAAATCGACCAGAGCAGGCGACAACACGGTAGAGATTCAGATGGCTGGCCATGCTACTCCTTACCACGTTGGTGCTGATATCATCGTTGGTATTGAGGTACCAAACGGCTAGGACGCTCGCTGGATCAAGAGCATCACGCCTGATCCTACCAAGGGTTTGGCTAAAGATGGCAAGTACACCATCAAGTTCACAGAAGGCATGACTCACGGCCATAAAGCAGGACAGATCGTCAGTACTGAGTATGTCCGTTATCGCTGGTGGGTAGATGTTGATCTGGGTCTGGTGTTCTGGCATGACCATGCGTTCGGTGCTACCACGTGGCCGCACGGTGGAATCGGATCTACCATCGTTGAGCCTTGGGGTTCTACGTATCATGACCCGAAAACTGGTGAGCTGATTCGCAGTGGCGTGGTTGCCGATATTCATGGAACAGAGCCTTTCGCTTACGGGCGTAATGGTAGTTTCCGTGAAATTGTTGTGCAGTTGCATGACACGGTTCCGCATACTGCACAGCTGGTAACTGCAGGAAATCCTCCTGGACTATCGCGTGAAAATGCGATTGCCGCCGGGCAGTCAATTTCCTTTCAGATGCCGTCCACTATGCTTGAAGTTGCTTTCCCTCATCTCAATGGTGGAACGCACACTACTGGTGGTGGATTTAACTTCCGTGCAGCATCTTTGGCTTCTCGTTTGAAGTCAAACCCTGATGCTTCACAACTGTTCAGCAGTAGGGTTCACAGAGATCCGGATACGCCTATTATTCGTGCGTATGTCGGGGATAATGTTGTGTTCCGAATGTTGCACGGTATGATGAACGAAACCCATGTTTTCTCACTTTCAGGACATGGTTTCCGACCAGAGCGTTATGACCCAGATTCACGGGTGACCAACGCTCTGCATATTGGTATCGCTGAACGCTATGACCTGGCAACCACTGCTGGTGGGTATCAGGGTATGGCTGGTGATTACCTGATGTATGACGGTCGTACTTCTCATCTGTCTGAAGGCAGTTGGAGTATTTTCCGCGTGCATGATAAAAAGCAGAAGGACTTACAAGTTCTTCCTGGCAACGAAAACTTTGCCATGAAGCAAAAGAAGACCCTCTGCCCAAAAGGTGCTCCGGTTAAGAGCTTTAGTGTTGTCGCAATTGACAAAGCGCTGAAGTTCAACGCCAACACCGAGGATCAGTTAGAAGTTGATTTCGAACGTAAACTGATTCTAGCCAATGCGCAGGGAAAAATCTTCGCATTGGAAGGTGAAGCTAAGCAGGCTGCGACGGGGCATATGCCTCATCCGCTGACCCTGCGTGCTAATATCGGCGATTGTGTCAAAGTTAAACTGACCAACCGTCTGAAAAAAGGCAACGCTTCATTGCATGCAAACAACATTGCGTTCGATCCTCTGGATTCACAGGGAATCAACGTCGGGAACAACCCTGGCGACCAAACGGTTGCTCCGGGTAAAACAAAAACCTACACCTTCTACGCGCATCAGGATTACAACATCAACGGCGCGTTGTTGTGGGATTTTGGTAACCTGACGACGAACGTTAGAGACGGACTGTTCGGCGGTATCATCATTGGACCTCGCGGTTCGGTGTATCGCGATCCAGAGACAGGGAAAGACATCTCCCTGGGTAACTCCTGGAAAGCGGATGTTATCATCGACAAG
>JAJDBH010000028.1 GCA_029261455.1 Nitrospinaceae bacterium | reverse complement strand
GCGGGGCAAATTTTCGAAACGGTTCAAACCTTGATAGAAGTAAAGCCCCCAACTCTCCATGAAGGTGTGCTTTTGTTACTTCGAAGTTGTTCAGCCCCAACCGGTCCGAGAATACAATCGCTCCAATATCGTGCATCATCGCCGCCATAAAAATCTCATTGATCTCCTCAGGTTTAAACTGAAGGTGAATGGCTAATTTTGTTGCGATATAGCACACCCGGTTATGGTGGTCGATCAGCTCGTAATCAATAAGATCCAAGGCAGTAGACAGCGAAGAAAGCATGTCAAAAAGAGAAACAGATATGCAGGCAGTGCTTTCAGAAAAATCAGGATTCTTAGTTATTTCATCATGCATATTATTTGCGGTTCCAGTTTCAGGACTAATCAAGAAAATCCAGCAGTTTCATAGAATATATTCACGCAAAATCTATCTATCTTAAACAGGGAGAAAAATAAAAAAATACCCTCAAAATGGTTCAACCAAACAACAAAGTACAACTTATTAGACAGTTTATCCATCTTAGAGATAGAATTTATGAATTATTATTCCCCATTGTCGCTTGTTTTTATTCACTTCGTTTTATGATAAATGAATAACCTTTAAGTATTCAAACGCTTGGAGTGTGACTTATAATGGGTAAAAAAGCCGTACCCCGGCAACTGGGAGAGAAAATCAAGTCTTACCGCAAGTCACAGAGGCTTTCTCAGTTTAAACTTGCCGAAGCAATAGGGATCAATCCCAAATACTTGAGTCGAATTGAGGTGGGGGAGGCATATCCTTCCTTAAAAACCTTGGAAAAAATAGCAGTCGCCTTGAAGGTCCCAATCAAAAACCTGTTCGATTTCTCCAGCAATCAATTAGAGAAAAGCTCAAGCTGCCCGAACTGCCTTCTGTCAGACAATTATATCGAGACCTTGGATGACGCCAGCAAAAACAAGTTACAGGCCTTGGTCGTTCTCATCACGAAATTATTGAAGTAAACGCTGACAATTAGACCCCCCTGTGCAAGCGCTTTTTTTAACCAGAGTATCTAGTCTTGATCAAGCAGGATATTCAGATTCTGGCCTTCCAAGGTTGAATCAACATTTTCCTTCGATCTCTTATGCAAAAGAGGGATTTATTTTGACAATCAACCTTTTCATGTGTTAAAACTCGGACTTCTTTTTTCCCTTAAATTTGATGGAATTACATGAAGATTCACGAGTATCAAGCCAAAGAGATTTTAAGAAAATACAATGTAGCCGTGCCCAACGGAGTTCTGATTTCCAAAAAATCAGAGGCTGCTAAAGCCGCCAGAAAAGTTGGCACCAGTGTCGTTGTGGTTAAAGCCCAGATTCATGCAGGTGGACGCGGTAAAGGCGGCGGCGTAAAGCTGGCTAAGAGTCCGCAGGAAGCCGAAAAGCATGCCGGAAATATTCTCGGCATGACTCTCGTCACTCCTCAAACTGGCCCTGAAGGTCGACTGGTTAAGAAAGTGTTGATCGAAGAAGGCATGTCCATAGCCAAAGAGTTATATATGGGCATTCTGGTCGATCGGGAAACCAGTCAGGTTCTTATCATGGCTAGCGAAGCGGGTGGTATGGAGATTGAGGAAGTCGCCGCAGACACCCCTGAAAGAATCATTAAAGAGACAGTGGACCCGGTGATCGGCGTTCAACCTTTTCTGGCACGAAAAATAGCTTTCGCTTTAAATATTGAAGGTGCTGCTTTAAAAGCAGTCATCCCTTTCATCATCAATCTCTACGATGCGTTTATCAAAGAAGACTGCTCCATGCTGGAAATCAATCCACTTGTCATCACTTCTGACGACCGGGTTCTGGCCTTGGATGCAAAAGTCGACATAGACGATAACGCTATGTTCCGCCATAAGGATACACTGGCATGCAGAGACTTGGATGAAGAAGATCCTTTGGAAGTAGAAGCCAGCAAATTTCACCTGAATTACATCAAGCTTGATGGAAATATTGGCTGTATGGTCAATGGAGCTGGCTTGGCAATGGCAACGATGGACATCATTAAATTGTCTGGCGGTGAACCCGCAAACTTTTTGGATGTAGGCGGTGGAGCCGATGAAGAGATGATTGAAAATGGTTTCCGCATTATTCTTTCTGACCCATCAGTAAAAGGCATCTTCATTAATATTTTTGGTGGCATTCTTCGTTGTGACATTCTTGCCCGTGGAGTTGTTGCCGCTACCAAAAAGCTGAAAATCAAAATCCCCATCGTAGTTCGGATGGAAGGCACCAATATGGAAGAAGGACATCAAATTCTTAAAGACTCCGGTCTGAATTTTGCCATCGGAAGTGGCATGAAGGACGGAGCCCAAAAAGTGGTCAAAGCAATAAAATGAGCATACTCGTTGATGAAAAAACAAGACTGATAACACAAGGCATCACTGGCCGCGAAGGCATGTTTCACACCGAGCAGTCCATGAAATATGGCACTCGTGTAGTGGGCGGAGTGACACCTGGTAAAGGCGGACAAAAGGTTTTAGGAAACATACCGGTCTTCAATACGGTACGAGACGCAGTGGCCAAAACAAAGGCCAACGCAACCATGATCTTTGTTCCACCACCTTTTGCTTCTGACGCGATTCTTGAAGCGGCCGATGCTGGTATTGAGTTAATCATATGTATCACTGAGGGAATCCCTGTCAGTGATATGGTAGATGTCTATAAGTACCTGAAGGGCACCAACAGCAGGTTAGTCGGCCCCAATTGCCCCGGTGTCATTTCTCCCGGTAAGGCAAAAATCGGCATCATGCCAGCTCATATTCATAAAAAAGGCAATGTTGGTATCATTTCCCGTAGCGGAACTCTGACCTACGAAACTGTTGGTCAGTTGACGGCACTGGGAATTGGTCAGTCCACCTGTGTAGGCATTGGCGGCGACCCTATCATTGGCACACGTTTCATTGATGTGTTGGCATTGTTTCAGAAAGACCGTGGCACCAAAGCAATCTGCATGATCGGTGAAATCGGCGGCAGTGCTGAAGATGAAGCAGCTTACTACATTAAAAAGCACGTCACCAAACCCGTTATCGGATTCATTGCCGGGCAAACTGCACCTCCAGGTCGACGCATGGGACATGCAGGCGCCATTATTTCAGGAGGCCAGGGAACTGCTGAGGAAAAAATGAAGGTCATGAAGCGGTGCGGAATCAAAGTCGTGAAGAGCCCTGCTGACTTAGGTAAAACTCTGCAAAAAGCTCTGTAATAGTTTCTAAGGTACAGGTGCCTAACAAGGCACCTTACTTATCCCCCCCCCTATTCTGAATCCTCATAAGAGAGGTAACCCAACCGACTCTGGTAATCCAACTGGTCAAAGGGTTTACCCTGGCGGAAGCTTGCAAAATGCAGGTCTGCGAAAGCTGCAATGATAGCGTGAAGGATTTCATGCTCATCCATTCCCTGCCCTTTCAGCTTATTGAATGTCTCAACCACAAATTCCGGTTGCTCGGTTCTAAGTTGGCTGTCGACAATGGTGTGCAAGACGGTGTGCACAAAAGGACTGACAATCTGGCCATTGATCTCCTGAGGATAGGCTGCCATATCCCCCATAGACCAGATTTCCTCAAACTCCGGGTGCAAATCCATAACATGCGATATGCGATCATCGAGCTCTTCTATGTCTCTACCCTGTTTCCGGTCTGAGGCAACTCTTAAAATTCGAGTTTGTGTTTCTTTATCAAAGTTCATAGTATGACTAAAAAGAGGTTTATAAATCTGGCGATACCGCCTGAAAAAATTTTCAGACCTAGTGAATCAGATGAGAAATAATCAAAATAGATTCAGTGAAAACAGAGAACTCAAGGCGTTTCGGAAAAATGCGTGCGTCTGTCTTTTCCCGGTTCTCCATATACCATAAAAACCCGTTTTCCTTGGCGCATATGATATTTGGCCCAAGCTGGGGACTTGCCATCGTAACTGGCATCGGGGTCCTCGCCTTCTGCCTTTAAATAGTCTGGATAATCCAGACCAGCATCAAAAACCTCTATGAGGAGGCATTCTGTCGTGAAACCTTTGCCAGTTAGCTCTATTTTGCTTAAAAAGGCTTCTATCTTTGCAGGGTCATTTATTTCAATGGGTTTCATAATTAATTCGATGAGAATTCAATAATAAAAGGTTTTTAAAAAGTCTCAAAAAAAGGATCACGACACCCCAAATTTGGACTCACTCAGAAGATTGAGGTATATTAGCAATTACGCAGCATTTCACGTGCCTACATTTGAACCTATATATTAGAGATATAACATGCTTATTCAAGATAATTTATTGTTAACCCGCTCTAACCCCAGCGGTAACGGTGGAATTCAGTTTTTATACCGGGTAAAGGACTATGGACTTACCGCTATATCAGGCCCACAGGAAGAGATTTCCATGATTCACTGGGAAGTCGAGGTCGTCAAGTACCAGAACCCGAAAACTGCAGAATTTGAGGTTTGCCATACCACCGAACTGGCAGACAAAACCTTGAAGTTTTATTCTGATAAGTCCTTAAACGAGTTTTTGCAAAAATCCTTTCAGTACTTTGAGGAGTTGGATTCCCTGGAAAAAATGTTACCTGAAGAATCCTAATGTACCTTGAGTCCTAAAAGATGGAGAAAAGTACCTAATTGTCAGGCTTAAGCCTTGACAGAAGGGTAGTTTATTTCTAATATGTGACTCTTTTTTTAAAAGAAATTTGTCAGCTTTTGTTGAAGAGGTTTTTCTAACAAAGATGGCCTGTTTATGGTGTTATTCGTTATAGTCTTTTAACAGAATTTTGTAATCATTCTGAGTACTGATATCTGAAAAATTAAGGAGTTAGATCATGGCAAATGTAAAGGGTAGTTCAGTTTGCAGAACCGCTGTCGACGAAGGAAAACCAGCCGATTGGGTGCCTGGAGGTGAAAAGCAAACAGTAGTAGACCCTATGAAAATGTTTCATGAGCTTCCCCGCGAGATGCAGTTTATTACCGGGAGTGAAGCGGCAAGAGAATCAATGAGACGCGCAAACATAGATATTGCAATTGCCTACCCAATTACTCCACAAAGTGAATCCATGCAACAAGCCGGCTACCTCTACGATGAAGGCTATATCAAAGAGTATTATCGAGCCGAAGAAGAAATCGGAACCTTCTCTGCCATTTCCGGTGCTTCACGTGCTGGAGTTCGGGCCTTAACTGCTACTTCCGGTCCTGGTTTGATGCGCGGCATGGAAGCTGTCAGTTCCTGGCCAGGTGCAAGAACTCCGATTATCATGTTGAACATGTGCCGGGTTATTAATACTCCCTTGGCTATTCAACCGGATAATATTGAAATGTCCTTCTTGTTGAATACAGGTATTCTTCTCTTGCACGCTGAAAACCAGCAGGATTTTTATGATTACCCACTTGCTGCAATCATGGCCTCTGAACAGGTTGACGTTACATTACCTGCGGTGGTTTCTGTCGATGGATTTTTCTGTACGCATGCACGCGGCCCTGTAAGAATCACACCGGAAGAGTACAAGTTACCTCCTAGAGATGGTTGGCGCTCTGCAGTTCCTGCAATGGATAACGAAAACCCCCCTGCACGTATCTCACGAGATGCCCCAATTCAAAAAAGTAATTTCATCAGTTATCACATGCACGCAAGTTGGCAGCAGGAAGTTTTTGCGGCAGTAGAGCGTTCAGCAAAATACTTCGATAAATATCTGGGTGGCTTGGTTGAAGTGATTAACCCTGATGCTGAAGATTTCATCATTGCCTCCGGTTGTGCTGTTTCACAGGCCCGTGAAGCCGTGCGTCAGGAAGGTGAACAGGGGCGAATAGTAGGCTTGGTGAAAGTCAAAACTATTCGACCTTTCCCAACCACATCAATTCTCAATGCAGTTAAAAATGCCAAGCGCATTTTGATCCCCGAGTTCAACCAGGCGGGTTGGCTGCATAAGGAAGTTTGTTCAGTACTCTATGGCCGTTGTAATGCAGTCATTAAAGATGGCCCTCGAGTATTTGGTGGAATGACCATGCCGACAGAAATGATTCTGGAGTGGCTGGAAGAGTTTCGCAAAGAAACTAAGTAACTGCTTTTGTTGTTTAGACTTTTGATTACAGGTATAATTTCATAGGGCATAAGGCCCGTTTGAAACCTGTTAATATAATATTTCGAATTCTATTTATATAAGGATAAAATCCTATGTCTCTTGAAAACTTACGACCCACCCCTGCATTTGCAGATGTTTTGCCTATTGAGTACAGAGATCTCGTAGAGCATGGCCCTTACACTAACCGCACCGGTGATGGAAGCAAACAAACGGTAAAAGTGACAGATATGGGGAAATTTAAAGAAGTCATTGAAGAACACCCTATGTGTGCAGGCTGTGCAATGACCTTGTTCATCCGTCTCGTTTATATTGGAATGCCAAACCCGGAACACACCATCGTTGTTGGTACTGCTGGATGTGGACGATTGGCAATATCCCAAGCTTCCGTACCTTTTATTTACGGTAACTACGGCGACACCAACGCTGTGGCGTCTGGGCTCAAACGGGGTTTGGAAGTTCGCTTTCCCAACCAGAAAAAAGATGTTGTGGTCAAGGCGGGTGATGGTGGATTAATCGACATTGGCTTCCAGGGCTTGATGCATAGCTGGTTCCGTAAAGAAAAGTTCACCACCATCATGCTCGACAATGAAGTTTATGGAAACACGGGTGGTCAGGAAAGCGGCATGACCAATCATGGTAAAGTTCTTAAAATGGCACCGCGTGGAAAATTTGGTGATAAAGTCGATGCTTTGGGTCTCGCTAAGGTAGCAGGCGTAGATTATATCGCACGTCTGGCTCCGACCAATCCAGCTCGGGTAGCTCGAACGGTTCGTCGCGCCATCATGGTCGCACGGGAAGTCGGTCATAGTTATATTCAGGCTTATACTTCCTGTAACATTGAGTACTCCATCCCTACTCCGGATGTTATGAAAGATGCTTTCGAAATTGAGAAAGAACGCTATGGTTTCGAAGAAATCATTTCACCTGCGGCAAAAGCATATCTGGATGAAGTAGAGAAAAAACCCAAAAAGAAAAAATCAGACTGATCAGAGGAGAAACTAAAAATGTCAGAAGTTAAACGCTATAACATTCGTATGGCGGGTATTGGTGGTCAGGGAGTGGTCACCGCATCCCATATTATCAGTAACGGGGTGGTCATTTCCGGTGGTTTCAGTTCTCTGGTTCCTTTCTTTGGATCAGAAAAACGAAATGCACCCGTTGAAAGCTATGTCCGCATCTCCAACGACACGATTTATGAGATTGGCGAGATCATTTTCCCGAACGTTCTCATGATTTTTCATCCATCTGTTATCACGCTTGGTAAATCTTACACCATGCCGTTTTATACCGGCCTGAAGCAAAGAGGGATCATCCTCATTAACAGCAAGAAACCGATTCCTTTTTCCCGAGATGAACAAAGGGAGTTGGAAGAAAAAGAAGCGCGCATTTACTATCTGCCTGCTACTGAAATGGCAAATGAACTAGCTAAGACTGATCTGGCTACCAATATGGCCATGTGTGGAGCTATTTCTGGTATCTTTGGTATACCCGATGCTAAATCCTTGGCCGCCTCTGTTAAAGACCGGTTCGTTGGAAAAGGTATTGTGACGTCCGGTGGTACAGCTGCTTTGGATAGTGCTATTGAGAAAAAGTTTGCTAAAAAACAAAAACTGCTTGAAGCAAACCAGAGAGTTTTGGATGGAGCTGTCCAATACACCATAGATCAAGGCTGGTCAGAAGCGGAACAACCTGCTAAAGCCACCGCGTAACGTTAAAGACTGGAGAGAACATGTACTACATTGCTGAAGTTGACAAGGGCATATGCTCAGAAAAAAATTGCCACCTCTGTACGCAATACTGTCCCGAGTCAAACTGTATCAACTATAGCGAAGCTGACAAGTCGGCTTATGTCTCAGTGGATCGATGTAAGGCCTGTGAGATTTGCGTCTACATCTGTACCGATATCGCTAAGAACGATGCTATTAAAATGAAATGGATCGAAGAACTGGACGAAGGATTTGTCATTAAAAAATCTGGAATTGTTCTTCGATAGATTGTAGCTTTACTAAAAGGTATTTGGGCTTAATCGCTCAAATACCTTTTTTTTATTCAATTCCTAACCCTTAAAAGAAAGCCCTCAAAATGGAAAGAACTTTTGCTATCATCAAGCCTGACGGCGTAGAACGTAATCTCATAGGGAAAATCCTTGAGCGCATTGAATCGAACGGCTTTAAAATTGTTGCCATGAAGAGGACTCTGCTCAGCAAAGCTCAAGCTGAAGGTTTTTATTATGTCCACAAAGAACGACCTTTTTTCGATGGCATGACCACTACCATGAGTTCAGGACCTGTTGTCCTACTGGTACTTGAAAAAGAAAATGCCATAGCAGACTGGCGCAAATTGATGGGAGCTACCAATCCGGCTGATGCAGAGGCTGGGACCATCCGAAAGGATTTTGCCGAAAACATTGAAAGAAACACTTCACACGGTTCTGATGCACCGGAAACTGCGGCATTTGAAATGTCTTTTTTCTTCAGCCAAACTGAAATTCTTTCCTAAGTTTAGCAAGGAAGGTGGGTAGCAAGAACTCATTAAACCGTTTACCCACCTTCTGAAGATCACTTATTGGAAATGATGAAAATTTTCAAATCTGAAACGGATGGAGTATCATCTTAGTATTATGAAACTTTTTGCTGCTTTGATAGCCCTGACACTCTTTCTAGTTCCCATGCAGGCCCAAGCCGGGTCCAGCTATGAGTATCAGCTCTACAAAAACCACGAAAACTATGGCATCGTTGTTTTCCCCAAGAAGTTTATTCAAAAGGAATTGAGCGATTATATCGCCTCAATAGCATTTTCAGAGGTTGAATCGGGCAAGGCGGTGATGCGCCGAGGCACTAAGAATGAAAATGAAACCTTGATGATGCCATTGGAAGTGCAAAACAAGCACTCCATTGAAAAGTTTGTCGTCATACAGGTTTTGACGCAACGTGAGATGCTGATAGGTATTTATGACCCTGAATGGGGCCTGACCTTACCTTCAGCCTCATTTGGCTTGGAAACTCTTAAACAGAATATTCCCAAGACGTTGAACGCTTTTCGTGGAGATAATCCCCAACGTAAAACCGCTGTGGAATACGGGAATAGCCCTATTTTTGTTAATTTTTCCCCTAAGCCGGACTATAATGGGGAAGAAACCATAAAAACACAACTAATGCAATGGCAGGGAGGCACATATGCCCGTATATGAATACCAGTGTGAAAAATGCAAGGACGTTGTAGAGGTCCTGCAAAAAGTCAGTGACGACCCAGTAGAGGTTTGTGAGAAATGTGGCGGAAAATTGAGCAAGCAGTTTAACTCGATGAACTTCCATTTATACGGGTCAGGGTTTTACTCTACTGATAACAAACGCAAATATCTTAAATAATCCCCATGATTTTTATCACCCGCCGTTTGGAGTTTTGCGCCAGCCATAGACTGTATAACCCTTCTTTTTCAGATGAGAAAAATGCGGCTACTTTTGGGTTATGCAATAACCCCAATGGACATGGACATAACTATGTTCTCGATGTTACCGTCCGAGGTGAAGTGGACCCTGAAACAGGAATGGTGCTGGATCTCAAATCCCTCAAAAAATTAATCAATGAAGAAATCGTTGATAAAGTGGATCACAAAAACCTCAACGTCGATGTTGAGTTTTTGAAGGATGTAATTCCCACAGCAGAGAATATCGCCATCCATTTTTGGAATATCATCGAACCCAAAATTGAGAACGGCGATCTGCATGAAATCAAGCTTTTTGAATCCGAACGAAACTTTGTCATTTACCGAGGAGAGAAGCTTGAAAGACCTCATTAAACAAATTTTACTAGAAATAGGCGAAGACCCTTCAAGGGAGGGACTCCAAAACACTCCCGAGCGAGTAGAAAAATCACTGAAATTTTTAACCAGTGGGTATTCCACCAATATTGAAGAACTTGTTAACGGCGCATTATTTCAAGAAGACTATGACGAAATGGTTATTGTCAAAGACATTGACCTGTTCAGCATGTGTGAGCACCATATGCTTCCATTCATAGGAAAGTGCCATGTTGCCTATCTGCCAAAGGGACAAATAATCGGTCTTAGCAAAGTCCCCCGGATTGTCGATGCATTCAGTCGTCGTCTACAAGTGCAAGAACGTCTGACTAAACAAATTGCCGATTGCCTGAACCAGATTCTTCAACCCATCGGAGTAGGAGTGGTGATCGAAGCCCTGCATCTTTGCATGTGCATGCGAGGAGTGGCAAAACAAAACTCATACACCACCACCAGTTCCATGCTGGGTTCTTTCAAGTCAGATGCCAGAACCCGCAGTGAATTTTTGACCCTGATCCCGCCGCAAGGAACAAGGCGATGAATCTAATAACCAGATACTTCTAAAATAGAGAGAGCCCTGTTTGAAACCTGACACCAAAGAAATAATTCTAGAAAACAACGCTCTCATTCCAGAACTATTCGGTAGTCAGGATCTCAATCTCAAGCTGATTGAGAAAAAGTTCAATGTCCGCATCACCACCCGGGAGAATCAATTAAAAATCAAGGGTGACCCCAAGGATATCGAAACAGTCGATAATCTTTTCAGGCAATTGGAAAAGTTACATGAAGCCCATCTTCCTCTCGAAAATGGAGATGTGAAGTTTGCCATTCGACTAATCGCAGAAGATACTCAAGCCGACCTCAAGTCCATTTTTTCGGAGCGCATAGCCGTTTCACCGAAAAAGGGCTATATCACCCCTAAAGGACCCGCACAACACCAGTTCATCCAAGCTATCAGGCAGGACGATATCGTTCTCTCCATTGGTCCGGCAGGTACAGGAAAAACCTATCTGGCCGTGGCGATGGCTGTTGAAGGCCTACTCCAAAAAAAATTTAAAAGAATTGTTCTGGTACGCCCAGCTGTGGAGGCTGGTGAAAAACTGGGTTATTTACCAGGAGATATCGCCGAAAAAATCAACCCCTACCTCATGCCCCTCTACGATGCCTTAAGTGATATGATGGAAGCCAATCATGTGAGACACCTTATGGATGATGGTGCCATAGAAATTGCCCCTTTAGCATATATGCGTGGGAGAACATTGAGTGATGCATTTATCATTCTTGATGAAGCCCAGAACGCAACCCGGGAACAAATGAAAATGTTCCTGACCCGTTTGGGTTTCCGTTCAAAAATGGTTGTCACAGGAGACATCACTCAGATCGACCTTCCCAAGCACAGTGATTCAGGTCTCATCCATGTTCAAAACCTGCTGAACAAAGTTCAAGGTATTAGCTTTATATATTTTTCAACCAAGGATGTCGTCCGCCATGAGTTGGTGAAGAAAATTATCAAAGCTTATGACCAGACCGATTCAAACCAGGAGTAGTTTCCTCCTGATACCCACTAACTTTTCTCTCTTTTTTTGATTGCCTCAATATGGAAATTCTCATAAATAATGAGTTCTCTGAAATCAAAGTGGATGCTCGAAAAATAGAGCAACAAATCGGTAAAATCCTCACTTCTCTCGATTGCAATGAGCATGAAATCAGCATATTATTTATTGGAGATCAGGGAATTCGCGAACTGAACCACCAGTTCAGAGGTATAGATCGCCCGACAGATGTGTTATCGTTTCCCCAGATTTTGGAAGGCGAACTGGAAGTTCCGGGAGCACCTGTCTTGGGTGATGTTGCCATTTCACTTGAGACAGCCCGTAGCCAATCGGAAGAACACGGGCTGTCCATGGAAGAAGAATTAACTTTATTGCTCATTCACGGGATCCTTCATCTACTCGGCTATGACCATGAAATATCTGATCAGGAAGAAGAAAAAATGCGCAGTAAAACCCGGGAATTATTCTCACTGATTTATCCCGGAAAAAAGCTTGCGGATACATGCAGCTTTTGACTCGATAAAACCTTCTGCTTAGGAAAAATTATGAAACAACTCTGGGCACCTTGGAGGATGGAATATGTCAAGAGTGAAAAATCAGATGAATGTATTTTTTGTTCACTTCCCAAAGAAAGCGATGACACGACAAACTATATTCTTCATCGAGGCCAGTCGGCTTTTATCATCATGAACATCTTCCCCTATAATTCCGCTCACTTAATGGTATCGCCTTTCCGGCATATAGGGTGCTTGACCGAGCAGGATGCTGATGAAAGCAAGGAGATGACTCAATTTACCCATAAGTGCATGGAGATATTGCGGACCGTGATCAGCCCTGAGGGCTTCAACGTTGGCTACAATATAGGCAAAGCGGCTGGAGCCGGTTTTGATGCACATATTCATTGCCACATAGTTCCCCGATGGACTGGGGACACCAATTTCATGCCTGTTTTAGGGGAAACTAAAGTCCACCCAGAACATCTGAAAACTACCTATAATAAACTTCTTCCCCACTTTAAAACTCTTTAAGTTAGAAACTCTATGGGCGTTTTGGCCAAAAGTCTTAAGGTCTCTCAAGATGATACCCCCATGATGCAACAGTATCGGGGTATCAAAAAAGAATATTCCGATTCCATTTTATTTTTCAGGATGGGCGACTTTTACGAGATGTTTAATGAAGATGCAAAAACAGCATCCGGCATTTTACAGATTGCCCTCACAGCCAGAAACAAGAAATCCAATCCCGTACCTATGTGCGGAATCCCTCATCATTCGGCAAATCTTTACATCACAAAACTCCTTAAAGCTGGTAAGAAAGTCGCCATCTGCGAACAGACTGAAGATGCGAAACAAGCCAAAGGACTGGTCAAAAGGGAAGTCGTCCGGGTCATCACTCCGGGAACCATTCTCGACGACAATATACTTGACCCTAAAGAAGACCAATTTATAGCCTCCGTCTATTTTGGGAAAAACCAAATCGGACTCGCCGCAATTGATGTATCGACCGGGGTTTTTAAAACTACCCAAATCGATGGAGAAAATGCCCTCCCCCTTCTTGCGGATGAGATACAGAAAATTGCCCCCAAAGAAATCATAATCCCAAGTTCAATAAAAGAAGAGGCTCGGCCTTGGCTTCCGACAGGTGAGGTCTTTGTTCACACCGGAGAGGACTGGACCTTTTCTTTTAGCGAGGCCTATAGAAACCTGATTGAACATTTTAAAACCCAGTCATTAGAAGGTTTCGGTTGTGAAGATATGGAGGCGGCAATTTCCTCAGCCGGTGCATTGATCCATTACCTGCGGGATACGCAGAAATCAGCCATGGAACATATCACCGCCCTCGCCCCCTTCCCTATCCAAGACTATATGGCCGTAGACCAATGCACTTTGGCTAGTCTGGAGCTAGTCCAGTCCAGTGAAGGAAGCCGAAAAAACTCCCTGTTAGACCTGCTCGACCTTTCTCAAACTCCAATGGGCGCAAGACGAATTCGTGAATGGATTTTAAAACCGTTGATAGATGCGGAAAAAATTCGCGAACGCCTGAGCATCGTCGCAGACTTCAAAGATAACCCGACCGAACGAAAAGACCTGCGGGATCTCCTGAAACATATTTTTGATCTGGAAAGACTATTGGGACGGATCACTCTTTCTGCCTGTAACGCAAGAGATCTCATCGCGCTGAAAACATCACTGGAAGTTTTCCCGGACTTATTGGGAGCGCTTAAAGGTTATGACGCCAGCCCTCTAGAAACATACTTTGTGAACTGGGACAATCTTGAAAGTGTTCACGACTTGATTGATCAGAATATCATTGATGACCCACCCTTGGGCCTGAAGGAAGGAAACCTGATTAAACCTGGGTGTCACGAAGAGCTCGACCGCCTTAAAAATATAACCCGGCAGGGAAAAAACTGGATCGCTTCTCTGGAGCAGGAAGAAAAAGAGAAAACCGGCATACCGGTCTTAAAGGTTGGCTTCAACAAAATTTATGGATACTATATAGAGATCACAAAAAAACATAGTGATCGTGTACCCGCTGAATATATTCGCAAGCAGTCTCTTGTCAATGCAGAGCGTTATATTTCTCCCAAGCTGAAAGAGTACGAAGAGGAAATCACCGGCGCAGAAGAAAAAATATTTGCCATAGAGCAAACACTATTCGAGGAAATTCGAGCAACAGTTTCCCTTGCTGGCTCACGGATACAGCGCATGGCACGGACCATCAGTGAAATTGACGCTTTATCCTCATTCGCCGAAATCGCCCACCGATATAATTATTGCCAACCAGAATTCACAACTAATCGTAGTCTTCTTATTGAAAATGGTCGCCACCCTCTCATTGAACAAATAGATCCAACGGTACTTTTCATCTCCAACGACACGTTTTTGGACTCGGTGGAGCAACAGATCATGATCATTACCGGTCCTAATATGGCGGGCAAATCTACCTACTTGAGACAGGTTGCTCTCATCACTCTCATGGCACAAATAGGCAGCTTTGTTCCTGCTGACAAAGTCAGCTTGGGAATCACAGATCGTATTTTTTCCCGAGTGGGTGCACAGGATCATCTATTGAAGGGACAATCTACTTTCATGGTGGAAATGAACGAAACCGCCAACATCCTTAACAATGCCACGCCAGATAGCCTGATCATTCTGGATGAAATCGGCCGAGGAACCAGCACTTTTGATGGAATCAGTATCGCTTGGGCCATTGTTGAGTTTCTTCATAAAGCCGATCAGGGAGGTGGACCTAAAACACTTTTTGCCACGCACTACCATGAATTGACGGACCTTTCTCGTGTCCTTCCGGGAGTCAAAAATTTCAATGTCCAAATCAAAGAATGGAATGATGAAATCATTTTTCTCCGAAAAATTATTCCTGGAGGAACCGATAAAAGCTACGGCATTCAAGTAGCACGGTTGGCAGGGTTACCTAAAAAAGTTCTGGATCGCGCCCATGAAGTTTTATTCAACCTTGAACAAAGTGAGTTTGATGAGGTGGGTGTCCCTAAAATCTCTCGTTCCGAAAATAATGAATACCAGCCCTCCTCCGGGCAACTCGGCCTTTTCCCTGATCCGGAAAACCCCTTAATCCAGAAGCTAAGGGATGTAGACCCAAATGAATTATCTCCTAGAGAAGCTTTAGGGGTTCTATTCGAGTTGACAAAACTATTAAAGGACAGCCCGTGAATATTTTAGTTACAGGAGGCGCGGGGTTTATAGGCTCTCATATCGTCAACACCTATATCGAAGCGGGTCATAGTGTCACCGTGATCGATAACCTGTCATCGGGGCGGTTGCAGTTTCTCAATCCCAAAGCAAAATTCTAGGAAATGGATATCCTCGAACCAAAGATCACCGAGGTTCTTAAAAGTGAAAAAATTAATACCATCAACCATCATGCCGGCCAAATTTCAGTTTCCGAATCGCTCATCAATCCCCTGTTTGACGCTAACTCCAATATTATTGGGACTTTACAACTTCTACAAAGTGCGGTATCTTT
>JAJDBH010000027.1 GCA_029261455.1 Nitrospinaceae bacterium | reverse complement strand
GAAGCAGCGAATCAATAAGATGATTCGGGTGCGGGAAGTATCCGTTATTGATGATGACGGTGAAGCACTTGGCACTCTGCCCACAGAAGAAGCTTTAAGTCTGGCTCAAGATCGTGACATGGATCTTGTGGAAGTTGCCCCAACTGCTAACCCACCTGTTTGCCGAATTATGGATTATGGCAAGCACAAGTATAAAGCTAGCAAAAAGGCGCACGAGGCTAAAAAGAAACAGAAAATCATTCACCTGAAGGAAGTCAAGTTTCGGCCTAATACCGATCAGCACGATTTCGATTTCAAATTGCGGAATGTCCACCGATTCTTGGAAAATGGCGACAAGGCCAAAGTGGTGATTTTCTTTAAGGGCCGTGAGATCGTTCATCGCGAATTCGGAATGAGAGTATTGCAACGTGTAGCCGAAGCAACGGAAGAAGATGCAGTAATTGAACAACAGGCCAAGCAGGAAGGGCGTACCTTGGTCATGATTTTAGCCCCAAAAAATTCTAAAACGAAAAAAGGCGGCTCGGTTAAGGCGCAAGCGGTTCCCGCACCAGCAGCAGCGTCTACTGTAAAACCTGTACAAAAATAAATAGAACACGGAGCGAACAATGCCAAAGATGAAAACAAACAAAGGGGCTGCTAAACGGTTCCGCAGAACCAGTACCGGTAAAGTTGTCAAGAACAGTGCTTTCACCAGCCATATTCTGACAAGTAAAAGCACCAAAAGAAAAAGAAACCTGCGTAAAGCCAGCATCATGTCACCCGGTGATACAAAACGTATGAAAACTTTGATGCCTTACTGATTCATCGAAGGGTTAATCGCAAAAAAACTTATTACACATTGCCTATCTCTTGCTTTAATACGAGTTGTAGTCGGTAGGCCTGAAGGAGAATTTCAAAATGCCACGAGCAGTAAACGGGACAGTTGCCCGAAATAGACGAAAAAAAATCTTAAAATTAGCCAAAGGCTATCGCAGTGTACGGAGCACTTGTTTTCGCAAAGCCCGCGAAGCTGTTGAACATGGTTTGTGCTACGCATATCGAGACAGGAAAAATCGCAAACGCGAATTTCGCCGACTCTGGATTGCCAGAATCAATGCTGCAGTCAGAGCTCAAGGCTTGAATTACAGCCAGTTCATGTATGGACTGAAAAAAGCCGAGATCGAACTTGACCGCAAGGTTCTCTCTGATATGGCGATCAATAATGAGGATTCTTTCAAAGCTTTGACTGAAACCGCACGCGCCCAACTGGCTTGACCAGCGTGACGCTGGACCCAATTAGTAATGGCTCCATCTGGCAAAGCACAATTTCTTGACACTCCATAACTGTTGGACTCCCCTGCTAAGGGGAGTGATGCCAGATCCCAATTCGAATTGATGCAACGCATCCATGATTGAAACCATTGAAAAGCACCGGCAAGACTTCGATTCCCGCATCCGTTCCACCTCTACCTCAGAACCTCTCAAGCAACTCCGCATAGATTTTCTCGGAAAAAAAGGGTGTGTTCAAGCCCTCATGAAAGATCTGCGCCAGGCTTCCCCGGAAGAGAAACGGCAACTCGGCAAGCTCATCAATAACTTCAAGCAGTATGTTGAAAGCCAACTGGAAGAAAAGCAAGGCGAGCTTGGCAAGTCCGCCCACAAGCCCTCTCAAAACGATACCTTTGACACCACCCTGCCGGGTAGAAGAGAAACCACCGGAACCCTACACCCCATCACTCAGGTAATGGAAGAAATCACCACTATTTTCATGGGATTGGGATTTCAAGTCGAAGAGGGGCCCGAAATTGAGACGGACTATTATAATTTCGAAGCTTTGAACATCCCCAAAGATCATCCTGCGCGAGATATGCAGGATACCTTTTACGTTGAAGGGGGAACGGTTTTGCGCACCCACACTTCACCGGTGCAGATTCATGTTATGGAAAACCGCGAACCGCCGCTGCGCATCATCGCGCCGGGAAAAGTCTACCGTTGCGATTCCGATGTTTCCCACACCCCGATGTTCCATCAGATCGAAGGACTCATGGTGGATAAAAATGTTTCTTTCAGTCACCTCAAAGGAGTTATGAGTATCTTCCTTCAGGAAGTATTCGGCAAAGAAACAAAAGTTCGGTTTCGTCCCAGTTTCTTTCCCTTCACCTGCCCCAGCGCAGAAGTCGATATCCAATGCGTGATTTGTGGTGGAAAAGGATGTCGGGTTTGTTCGCAAACAGGATGGTTGGAAATTCTCGGTTGTGGAATGGTCGACCCAGCCGTATTAAAATGTGTCAACTACGACTCTGAAGAATGGACCGGGTTCGCATTTGGACTCGGCATCGAACGTATCTCCATGTTGAAATACGGCATCAACGATATCCGCCTGTTTTTTGAAAACGACCTACGCTTCCTCAAACAGTTCTAACCACGCAACGCGTGGCAGTAATTAGCCATCGCTTTATTGAGCGGACGAAGAGCATCTCGGCTTACTTAGTTTTTTCCCAGTTCCTCTAACGATGAAACTTTCAACCAGGCTTTTAAATCTGCTCACTGCTATCGGCTGCTTTGCTATTGCCGGAGTTTCCATCGCCTATTTTCTTATTAATGAAAAGTTTGAATGGATTCCAGAATCGGCTCTGGAACTCGTCCGCGAAAAAGAACTTGTAGAGAGACCCGATGCCAAACGTTGCTCCGAATGTCACAAGGACATTTATGAGGCGTGGAAGGACAGTCGCCACTCCATTTCCTGGACCAGCAAGACTTTTATAGAAGCGTCGGAAAATCGCACCAAAGAAAAATGCCTGGCTTGCCATATTCCTGAATCCGTAACTGGAGAAAAACCCAGCCCCAGGCTGGATCGCCGCGATGAAGGTATCTACTGCGTATCCTGTCATTTTGTAAACGGAAAAATGAACGGGCCTTACGATCTGGTCGCGCCTCCACACCCCACTCACCGCAATCCAGATTATGTGAATTCAAAATTCTGCGGTTCCTGTCACCAGAAAACATTTAAGGAATGGAAGGAAACCGGGGTGGATGACACCTGTCAGAACTGCCATATGCCTCGCACTAAAAGCAGACTGACACAAAAACTTCCTTTAAGCCTGCTACACAAAAAAAAATGGGTCGGTAATCACAAGTTTCTTCATGGGGACATAACCGAAAAAGACATTCTCATAGAAGCAGAATTTAAGGAACGATTTTTTAATTTTAGCCTTCTCAATAAAACAGTGCCGCATGGGGTGCCAACTGCTGACAACGGCGACCCCAGGCTTTACCTCTATATCACCTTTTTAAATGCCGCCGAAGAACAGATTGACCAGGCTAAATGGATCCTCGCCCCGCAGCAGGAAACAGCTTTGCCTTTCAATAAAAAGATGGAATTCCGTTACCGTCTGTTCGATCCAGTAGCTCAAGCCAACATTGTCTTAAAATACCAACCGGCATGGTCTAAAGAAAAAGATATGGTCTGGGAAAAAACCTTTAGGCCTTGACCGAATTATCATTTGATTGTATTGACCCGCTTCAATTAAAATTTAATTCTATAACGTTTTCATACATAGGGAGATAACCATGCATATTATCCGAATCCTTTCTCTTCTCATTGCAATAACTACCATTGTTGGTCAACCGGTTCAGGCCAAGGACATGGTTATCAAAGAACCCCCAAAGTCTCTAGCTAAATTTTATCCACCTCTAAGCGAGCAACCTAAGTGGACACAGCAAATGCACAAGTTGAGCACCCACTTTGGCGGAGTCTTTATCAACCTCAAGGAAAAAGACTTTGAAAACGTCGACAAGCATGCCGACAAATTGGTGGAAGAATATAAGAAAACCTCCGAAATGGTCCCTGAGTGGGAAGAGTATTTTGATATCAAAGCCGCCGAAGCATTTGCAGCTGCTGCCAAGACTCATGACATGGCCAAGGCTGGTAAAGCTTCCGGTGGACTTGGGAAGACCTGCGGCAAATGTCACGCTGAGCATCAAGTCGCCGTATGGACCAAATATCATTGGCCCAGTTTTCATAAAATAAAAGTCATTGATCCTGCCAGTGAAAAAGAAGTCGATTTTCATAAATTTATGAAACAGATTTCTGGTTCCTTCAAGGCAATGCGGGTCAATTTTGGCGAGGGCCAGTATGGTAGAGCCGCCAAAGCATTAAGGGCTTTTAAATCTGAATATATGGAGTTGAAGTCCACCTGCTCGAAATGCCATACCACTGATGATGTAAAACGATTCTATGTTGGAGGCGATGCCAGCAAAGCGTTCGAGGGACTTACAAAAGAGTTGAATGCAGAAAAACCAAACCCTGGTAATTTTTGGAAGAACGTGGGATTGGTAGGGAAAACAGGCTGTAAAAATTGTCACCTTACTCATCGAACTTCTTCGATGATCAAAGAAGTCTGGGAAGAAAAATAAATATTTGAGCAAAGCATTTAAATATAAGCTCATTGGTATTGCTATTTTCGCTGGGGGGACTGTTTGCCATTAACCTTTGGCAAGGTCCCCCGGATGTTGTCTTGCGCGACCAGTCTCTCAATGAAATGGTGCATGGCGGCCTGACAAGGTTTCACCTGACCTGCCAATATTTATGAGATAACCAGGGACCCCAGGAAAACTGCGCCAAAGATTCTCTATCCAAATTATTGCGCAGTAGCTTCGACCTTCCCAGAATTTATATCAGCGGTGAAGGCAACGAAGAAAACTGGCAGGCCACTGTTCGCCACGAGCTTCTCATGGAAAAAGTCTTTATCATTGATACATCAGGAACTATCAATCTCTTGGATTAACCAGCCAAAATCCATCATAGTAGTCGCATTCCAATCGTATCTTGGCATACTGAGTTTTTAGTTGCCAAGGCCCCGCCTCAGAATAATCCACTGGTATTTGAATAATTAATTTTTGGCACAAGGATTGCTTTTTACATAGCAATTGATTAAACTTTTTTAAACTACATTGTGATTTTTCAAGAGTTATCAGGCATCGACACCCTATTGCATTTGCCAAGTTGTTATTTTTATTAGGGTTTTTTCTGTTGCCTCAACCTCACGCCCGTTGGGCTGAAAAACTTTGTTATACCGGGAGATTCAGGGATGACTTACGGAGTGTTAACTATTTTACTCGGACTGGTCATTTTTTTAGTCCCTAAGCTCCTCCCGGAAAAGTTGAAAAGGTCTACTCAGGCACAGGACACCGACCAAAACTTAGTAAATAAGAACGGCTCGGGGCATAAAAAAACAAGCTCCCCAGAAAAACTTGCTAAATGGGTTTTGCAGGCGGAAAAAACTAAAACCAACCTGAAAGAGAAGTTATGCCGAGCCCCCATTGCTCCCCACTCAGAGGCTTTGTTCGGCCGCACCCAAGTACTCATTGACTTATTCAAAGCCATCAACAAACAAGTATCGTTTATAGAATTACACGGTAAACCGGGTGTTGGTAAAACCGCATTGGCTCTGGAAGTGGTCAATAAATATAAATTCAACTACCAAAATATTTTATTGTATCTGGATTTTGGCCAAGCGGGGGATGAGGAGTTTTCTACCAAGGATGCCATGGTGCAGGTTATTCTCTCAATCCGACCTACGATGCGCATCCCTGACAACTTGACCCAACTCAGCAAGCTATACCAACTTGTAATGGGAAAGCATCAAGGCGTTTTTGTTTTAGATAATGTAACTTCGGCTGATCAAATTAAAGAACTGAAACCCTCTGTATCCCTTTCCTGGCTGATGATTGTTACGTCAGAGAAAAAACTGGGCATAGACGACGAGGCCCTCTCTGTTAATATTGAGTCACTAGAAATCGAACCCGCTCAAGAGCTTTTGATCGATCGCTCACTCAGAGTAAAACCCCGAGCAAGAGAGACTGCCAAATTATGTAAAGGTCTCCCTCTAGCCCTTGAAATATGTAGCCGCTTTTTGTCCACAAACGTGAAAGTGTCTCCGACAGACTTTGTCAATCTGTTGCGAAAATATAGGAACAACTCATTACTGGAACAAAGTGATGAACATGAAGAAGCATTGGTAGCCGCATTCAAGGCAATTTATTATTCCTTAAATAATAAAGAGCAGAAAGTTTTTAACCAGTTGGCAGTCTTTCCCGCATCCTTTGACCCAATAGCTGCCGCCCAGATTTGTGAAGAGAATGGAGATTGTTTAAAAGCCCTTTCTCAGTTCGGGCTTGTTAAAATTAATCCGGTTTCCAAACGTTATAGTCTGCATAACTGGGTGAGAAACCAACTTAGAAACTATCTCCCTGAAAAAATCGCCCGAGAGACAAGACTGAGGCATGCGGCTTATTATCTCCCTATCCTCAAATCAGCGCAGGAAAACATATCCAAAAGCGGCGAAAAAGCCCGCGATGGTCTGCAATTGTTTCACCGCGAATGGGCTAACATTCGATCGGCCTTGAATAGGGTGCGTAAAAATAGCGTGGAAGGAAAGCAAGCTGCAGAATTGTTCAATTCATATATGGTTGTGGTTGCCGAATTGCTTCCGCTGTATTTTTTTCCCAAAGAGTGCCAGAACTATCTGGAGGCAGCGCTTAAAGTTTCCCAAAGACTGAGCACAAAAAGCAATGAAGTCCAACATCTGGTAAGCCTCGGGTCACTTCATATCTCCCAAGCAAGATACAAGGAGGCTGATGAATACTTGAAAAAAGCAGACCAATTAGCCACTACCTTGCAGGACCCTCAAAGCAAAGGGAAAGTTCTTAATGAAATGGCACGATTACACCTCACCACTGATAAGCCTGATGAAACCATCGATGAGCTTTTGGAAAAAAGAAAATTGTGTCAGGAAAGTAAAATTGAAGTGGACGAAGAAACAAGTTTATTGAGATTGGGCCTGGCCTACGAGAAAAAAGGTGAGTTTAATAAAGCCATAGAAGTAATGAAGGAAGGACAAAAAAAAGCAAGACAAGCCGAAAAAGGACACTGTCTCGAAATCCTGCTAAAACATCTTGGCTTCTGTCTAGGTGAAATTCAAGATTTTTCCAGTGCTGACGAATATTGCGAGGCCAGTCTGGAAATTGCCCGAGGTTTGGGAAAGAAAAAAGAAGAAATGGAAATTCTTCTGCGATTTGGAACAATTTATACAAAATCTAAAGATGCTGAACAAGCTTTGATCTTACTTGAAGAAGGACTTCAATTGGCGGAAAAATACAACGACAATAAATACAAAGGACTTTTTCTAATACAAATTGGAGACGCTTACACCCTTCGGCAGGACAAACAAAAAGCAATGCAATGTTATATGAGTGCCATGGATCCGCTTAAAAAGGTCAAAGAAACAGGTCTGGTTAATGAAATTAACAAACGATTGAGTCAGTCCTTTGAGCTTGAAGAAAATGACACGGCCGAAAAAGTACCTGTAAAAATTAACCCAAAAGATTCTTCAATAAAAACAGTCATTAAACCTCGGAAAAAGCTCAGCATGGGGAAAGCGATCAACCAGATACAAACCAAAACGGAAGAGTTTATTGAACGCGGAGACAGTAAAATGATTTCTTATTATATAGGCAGTATTGAGAAAATCATTAAAACCTATGACCTGGATATTAATGAATCCACTACTCGGGAAAGCCTGTCAGCATTGATGGGAGAACTTCGCCAGAACAACCAGCACGCCTGCGCGACTATCCTCAAAAACAAGTTCAGCCTTTAAGCATTTTTTACCGACGCCGTCTCTCTGATGACAATATAATCGTCATCATTTAATCAATTTTTGATCAAAATAGTTGATAGACATTCCAGCATCAAGAACCAGACCTTGAGCATTGATACCGCTGGCGCGTTCGCTCAATAAAAATACTGCGGCATTGGCCGCCTCCTGAGTAGTCAGAGCCTTCTTCCTCAATGTTGCTTTCTCGGCATGCAGGTAGGAGTCTATATAACCGGGGATGCCCGCTGACGCAGAAGTCTTGAGCAGGCCGGGGTTAATGGAATTGAATCGGACTTTAGAAAACGCACTGAACGATTTTGCTAGAAAACAAAGCGCAGAATCGAGCGCCGCTTTTGCCGGTGCCATGTAACCATAATTTTCTGCCGCCATTCGCGTGGTGGAAATCGACACCGTAACAACAGAAGCCTGTTGATCGAACAAACCCTTAAACGCGTTGGCAAGATGGATCAGGGAATAGCAACTGATATCAATTGACTGGAGAAAATCCTTTTTCAGCGTTTCATGAAACGGTTTTAATCCCTCAGAATAATTGGCAAAAGCTATGGAGTGGACGAGTCCGTGCAAAACCTTACTGTGTTCAGCAACCTGACCTCTGAGACGTTCGACTTCTTCCTCTTTTTCTACATCACAGACAAAAACCGTTTTATCAGCTAGAAGTTTTTCCAATGTTTTTTTGCGGTCTTCGGAGCGAACACTGTAAATAACATTCGCACCTTCTTCCTCCAAGGTTTTCGCTATATGCCATGCAACACTTTTCCTGTTTGCCACTCCGATCACTAAGAAGTTTTTATTTTCAAGATCCAGAAAGCTCATTTTTTCCAGTTTGCCTCTTCAATCATAAACCGGCCTAATACTTTAAAGTCGAAAAAAATCATTTTGTCTCCTCAACCAGCATGGCAGAAAACTCCAAGCTAACAACGGTTTTACCATTGACGCTGGCTTTGCCCGTCATGTATGCAGCGGTGCTGACTAAGTCTTTAAGGGTCACCTCGACTTGCAAAGTATCTCCGGGATGGACGGCATGCTTGAGCTTTATGTTATTAACCCGGGTGAGAACTGGAATCCTGCCTTCATTCGCAATACGTTTGCCCATCATGATTGCTCCTGCCTGAAATATTGCCTCAAAGATCAAGACCCCCGGCATAATCGGTTGTCCGGGATAATGCCCTTCAAAAAAAGGTTCTTTCGGGTCGATCTTTTTTTCAGTCTTAATCGTATCGTCACTTTCTTCAAGCACACGATCAACAAAAAGGAAAGGCGGACGGTGGGGAATGTATTGCAGGAAGTCCATTTTATAATCCCCCGGTTACCTCTAGCACGGAACCGGTGATATATGCCGCCTCCTTCGAAGCCAGAAACAACACTGGGTGGGTGACATCTTCTGGGGTTCCAAAACGTTTCAGGGGAATCTGATCTTTGTAGGCTTTTCTCTGCTCTTCCGGTAGATCGCCAATGAAATCGGTATCGATGAAACCGGGTGATACGCAATTCACGGTTATCTTCCGACTTGCCACTTCCTTCGAAAGGGATCGTGTGAAGGCTACTTGACCCGCTTTTGATGCAGCATAATTAGCCTGACCTGCAAATCCGAACTTGCCAATGGGGGAAGTCAGGGTGATGATTCTTCCATACCTCTGGCGCATCATGGATTGCACCGCTAGCTTGCTCAAATTGAATGTTCCTGTCAGGTTCGTGTCTATGACCCTATTCCAGTCTTCCGCCTTCATCATGCCGACAACGGAATCGGAACGGATACCTGAACTGATTACAAGGATCTGGAAATTCTCATATTTTGTTCCGATGTCTTTATAAAACTTTTCTACTGCCTCGTAGTCGGTGACATCGAATTTATAAATATCCAGACAGTCCGCGTGTTCAGCGTTGGCTTGTTTAAAGTTCTCTGCCTCTTCATCGTTACCACGATAAGTGGCAATGACTTTCGCTCCGGCCTTAAGAAAGGCCTCGGAGATAGCTCGGCCTATGCCGCGCGTACCGCCAGTGATCAGAGCCGTTTGTCCTTTAAAATCAAAAATCATGGCTCTATGTTATATGTAAAATGAATTTCTTGAAAGAGGAAAGAGTAGCAAATAATGCTTTAGGCAGAAGCAGTCACCAGACCCGGAGTCAATTGGCGGAGGAATTTATCGGTTTCGTTGGCAACAATGACCCCATAGTTTGCCGCTCCCAACCAACCCGACATGATAATTCCCACCGATCCGGCATGGAATAATCCGTTGATCTGGTTAGGTAGGTCCCGGCTTATTTTGAGACCTTCAAACTTGGTTCCAAATGACGTGCCCGAAGGATGCAGAGTATAACGTTTGAAAGTTTTCGGGGTTGAGGCCTCTACATGATCTACTTTTTTGCGTATACCCGGAACATATTTATCCAACGCATCGAGGGTTGTTTGCTCCAGATCATGCTTATCTTTTTTGTATTGAGATTCGCTCAGGTTGGCCCAGTCTTGATAACGGGCATTGGTCGAAGAAACGATGGAGTATCGATTAGTCCCCGGTCGGATTTCTGGATAATAAAACGAGAACGTCCGGCTGGTAACATCTTTGCTCAATATTTTATCGGTGCAGTATTCATCCGCATCGGATGAGAACAGCAGGTCGCCAACATTAGGCACTGTTTCACCTGTTTTGATTCCCATATAGACCTGGCAACTGGAATTATTGAGCCGAACTTTTTTAACCTCTTTGATAAATTCAGGCTCAAAATGTTCCTCGCCTGTTAGCTGTTCGATCGTGGTCAACAGGTTGGAATTGGAAAGTACCGACTTACACTGGATGTCCTGCCCGTTGATGCGAACCCCCTGCACCGTTTTATCATCCACATAAATTTTTTCGACCATGCAGTGAGTGCGAATGTCTACACCGTTTCGCAATAACTCCTGCTTCATTTCCTTAATCAGATGATCGGTTCCACCTTGATAAGTGAAAACACCCTTATCCATGAAGTTGGAAAAAACAATACCGTAAGTTATCGCAGGATCATCGAGAGTGGAACCATTGGCGTAGGTGATCGGCTCCATAAGGAAACGCCAGACATCAGTACGGCCAGGAAAATATTTTTCGAAAAGTTCGCGGGTGGTCATGACCACTTCGTCATAAAAATTCATATCACGAACCGTAAAAAAGAACTCGTCGATAACTTCTCTTAAAATACCGAAACGTTCGCGCAATATATTGGTGAAGTCGACTTTGTCGAAGGAGGTATTAACAGAAAATTGGGGGTTGTCGAAACGTACATTTTTGAGCTGGATGACCCTGTGCGAAATATCCTGTGTCCAGTATTTCCGCAGGGTTTTAATCATCCCGCAGGGAAATCCGTGCAAGGAGATATCCATGACATGTCCGCCCTTACGTTTGAACCAGGTAGCCATGCCGCCCATATTATAATGATGCTCGGCCAGCAAAACTTTATGTCCCAGCTTAGCTAGAAGGTTGGCCGATGTCATTCCCGCCAGACCACTTCCAATCACAACCGTGTCGTAAGCTGACAGGACACCCTTTAACCAGTCTCTTGGTGGTTTATTCATTGTCGATTATTTTTTGATGTGCCCGTTTATCGTAAAAGATGGAGATTGGCCATGGATATTCCACTCAACGTGGCCCCAATAATACCTAAAAACCCCTGGTCTGTCCCGCATATATACAGGTTTTTGACAGGGGTTTTTCCATTTTTTATCTTCTCTGGCGATCCGTAGACGGCCCCGTTAATATGACCCGTATATTTCTTTATGGTCTTAGGCGTAAACGAGTCTAAAAATACCACATTATCGCTAAAATCGGGGAAAAATGTGAATAAAGCCTCCAAAGCCCGGCCTCTCCACTCCTTTTTCGCGGCGATATAATCTTTTCTCACCAGACTGTCCCACTTCCCAAAACTGGCAAGGTTGGTCAACCGAATCAAACCTTCTTTCGGTGGTTCCGGATATTGGAAGTTATTGGTGCAACACAAAACCCCGCTGGAAATATCAATCAGGTCCTCAGGTACCTTGTAATCAAATTTCTGCTGGGTGGAAAAAAAGACAATGCTTCGGTCATAGCCCAGATCTCGCGGCTCCTTATCCACCACAAAAAGGGATTCCATAAACGAAACCTGCCCGGTTTCGTATGTTTCCGTTTCAGCAAGTTCGGGCTCACAACGACTCAACGTTTCCACATAACCCATGGAAGAAAGCACCGTTTCAGTTGCCAGCTCCTCTTCGTTCTCAAGCGTCACCGAACCCACCGTACCCTGACTGGAGTTGATGGTTTTAACCCCACTGCCCATCTTCAGTTCACCACCCAGTTCTTTGAACTTATCAGCCATGAGATTTAGGATGTAATGCATCCCCCCTTCGGGCTTGGAAAACCCTTCAATAAATATGCTCTTGAACATGATGACAAACTGATAGAAATCCATGTCCCCCACACGCGCATTGCCGTAATACATCAACGGACAAAACAACATGTCGATCAACACCGGGTCGTTGATGAACGACTCCAAAACAGGCCGGGACATAATACGATTACCATCATCAAGATCCAGTTCATCAAAGACCAGAATCTTTTCCACCAGTTTGTTGAAGCCGTCAATCTGGTCAGGAAACTGCTCCGCAACCTCCTGACGCATGAACTCAAACTCGTTGGTGAAGCAAAGGGTTTTTTCAGGAAAGCGTATCTCCGACATCTCCTGCTGACACAGGCGGAAATCGTCATGACTGAAACGTAATTGTTTGAGGAGCTTGCCCAACGGTGAGGACCGTACACCCTTGGCGGTGAAGTTGGTCATCGCGTGGAGTCCAACATCGAAAGTGCGGTTTTTTCTTACATAAAAAGAGTTCAGTCCGCCCAGCTCAACATGTTTCTCAACAATGCAGACTTTTTTATCGAACATGGCCAAGCGAATGCCAGCAGCCAATCCCGATAACCCCGCACCTATAACAATCGTGTCGTAACGCATAATTGAATTATACCACTCCCACTCGGCGTGGGGCCAACTTACGGCAAACGCTCTCTCCGTTCGCGAGCCGCTGAGACTCTATAAATAAACTTCCCCCTGACAAGGGGGATTGAGGGGGTTGATTTTCTCCCGTCATTACAAAGAGGATCAATTTTTTTATTTGAATCTATTTTTGGGAAAAAAAGGCGGGGTAAAGAACTTAACTAGCCAGTGGCCGGTCTTTTAATAAGGGGGTGAGATAGGAAACACAACCGGCCATTGTTGCCAAATGCTCGTAATCCTTTTCCGGTACTTCAATATTGAAACGTTTTCTCAACTCCATAACAATATCGAGGAAATCCATCGAATCCAGATCAATCTGGTCCCTCAATTTGGTGTTGTCGTCAATAGAACTAATATCCTCATCCGGTGCAATATCAGCAAGGATATTAAGGATAATCTGTCGTACTTCTTCAATCGTCATTACTGTCCTCTCCCAAGTCACCGTTAACCTTGATTTTAATAGAAGTTAGGGCCAATTTCAAGCCTAATTTCCTCTATTTGAGGGTAGTAAACCCCTATTTTTCATTGAGGTTTGGGGTTATTTACAACCTGTTGCTCATGAACCAAGACTGGTTAGGGTAAAGGTGTGCTTGAACCCCCTCTTTTTAAAGAGGGTTGGGGTGATTGACAACCAGGGGTTTTGAGGTGGGGATAGCTTCTTCTCCCCTTGAAACAACTGGTTTGATAGACTCTATCCACTATGGCCTCAAAAAACCGCCCATATCCTTTTCCTTATGATGGACCACTTAAGGAAAAAGCCCGATTACTTCGCAGCAACCCCACCCCGGCAGAAAAGCTTTTCTGGAAAGCTTTGAGACAAATGCCATTTTATAAAGCGCAAAAATTCTACCGGCAAAAACCCATCGGGTCTTATATCGTCGATTTTTACTGTCACCAGATTCGGCTGGTGATAGAAATTGATGGCAACAGCCATGGTGAAACCGAAACAATAATATATGATCAAAAACGAACCCAGTTTTTGCAGTCTCAAGGATTGACGGTTTTGTGTTTCACGAATCGGGAAGTGGAAGGAAATATCGAAGCGGTCATGGTGAAACTGGAAGAGTTTATCTTAAATAGATAAGGCTAAATGTGAATCATCCTCCAGGCATGAATTGAATCAAACCTACTTAAGGTGAGATGCTTCGACTGGCTCAGCATGACAGCTAAACCCCTTGTGGTAAATCACCCCAGCCCTCTTTAAAAAGAGGGAGTTAAACCACTTCAAGCCGAGAAAAACAATTGCTAACAGGAAACCGCTATTGCAAGCCGCTAGCGGAGGCACTCCGCACTATTAATACGGAATTGATGCCGAACATGCCGAAGGAGTTGTTCATGATGTAATCTACGGAGGGAAGTTTTTCTGGTTTGTTGGCGACGAGGTTGTTCAAGGCGCAGTCTGGGTCGAGGTCGTCGAGGTTGATGGTGGGGTGAACCATTAGATCGTCAAACGCTGGCAGGTTGCCGGATAGTTCGAGTGTGCCTGCCGCACCCATGGTGTGTCCGATGAAACTTTTGGTATTGTTGATACGCGTTTTGCTGTTTTCTCCAAACACTTCGCGGATGGCTTTGGTTTCCTGAATATCACCCATCTGCGTTGCGGTTGCATGAGCATTTAGGATATCGATATCGTTAGGTTTGAGTCCGGCCCGGTCGAGTGCCATGCGTATACACTGAGCTTGTCTGCCCGGATCGGGGAGGATGAAATCTACAGCATCGGAGTTGATGGCGTAACCAACAATTTCGCCGTAGATTTTTGCACCGCGTTTTTGTGCATCGGAAAGTCGTTCGAGTGTGTAGACGGCTCCGCCTTCTGAACAAACTATTCCGTTCCTGTTTTTATCGAACGGGCGACTGGCTTTAGTCGGGTCTGCGTGCTCGGCCAGGGCACCTTCGCTTTTGAAACTGGCAAAGATGCCGAAGGTATGAATGCTCTCAGACACTCCCCCTGCTAGTGCAAGATCGACCTCACCTAGTCGCAACATCTGCAGTCCTTGAATGACACCCATATTACCGGCGGCACAAGCCGCGCCGATGGTGTAATGCGGCCCGGTGATTTTCATGTTGAGCGTTACTTCGCCTGCCGGGTTGTTGGACACGGTGCGGGGATTATGATGGTGCGACCAGAACTTGGTGTCGTAACCATATTGGCTGATGTTGTAGACTTCGTTTTCGGTTTCGACATTGCCGTGCTCGGTGACTCCAAGGTAGACACCGACTTTGGAGCGGTCAATCGCTTCCAGATCAATCCCGGCATCGGCAATAGCTTCCTGCGAACAGTAGATGGCAACGGACCCAACTCGGGTGCCACGACGGCGTTCTTTTTTCTTTTGGTATTTCAGTTCATCAAAATCACAGACTCCGGCATGCACCTTGCCCATATACCGCGTTTCGAAGTCTTGCACTCCTGAAACTCCGTTGAGCAGATTTTTCCGGAACTCTTGCAGGGTGTTGCCATTGGGAGCGGTCAACCCGATTCCCGTGATTACGATGCGTTCGTTAAGATCTGTCATTTTTTATCAGTAAGGCGACCGCATAGGCGGCGATGCCTTCTTCCCGCCCGGCGAAACCGAGCTTTTCTGTTGTGGTGGCTTTAATATTTATCCGGTCTGTTTCTATACCGAGCGCCGAAGCAATATTATTTTTCATTTCTGGAAGATGCGAAGCCAGCTTCGGTTTTTGGGCAACGATCACCGAATCGGCATTCGCAAGTTCAAATCCTTTTTCCCGGCACATGCGCATGACTTCCTTGAGCAATAACAAGCTGGAGATGCCTTTCCATTTCGGGTCGGTGTCCGGGAAGTAAGCACCAATATCGCCCGCCCCCAGTGCTCCCAGTAAAGCATCGCATAAAGCATGCGCCAAGGCATCGGCATCGGAGTGCCCATCCAATCCCATCGAATGAGGAACATCGACTCCGCCAAGGATGAGTTTTCTACCCTCAACCAAACGGTGCACATCATAACCATTGCCAATGCGAATATTAGATAAATTCATTTAGCTTATTTTATTAAAACCCTTGATGTAAATCACCCCGGCCCTCTTTAAAAAGAGGGAGAAAAGCATTTTAGGCCGAGATAAATATTTCTCGCCAAGCAAAGCTATTGCTAGTTGGCCCCACGCCTAGTGGCTAGTGGGTTACTGTTATTAGTTTTGTGGCTTCTTCACGAGCCCAGAGGTCAGCATCCAGAACATCTTGTAATTCTTTCAGTTCAACCGGGCGGTGATTATGCATCGCCATGCGAATGATCTCTGAGATATCTTTATAGGGGATCAGCTCATCGAGGAACGCCTGCACCGCTATTTCGTTAGCAGCATTGAGCACTGCGGGCATAGTCTGGCCCATTTCCATAGCATCCATAGCCAGTTGCAGACAGGGAAACCTTACCAAATCAGGAGCCTCAAACGTAAGGTTACCCATTGTGGCCAAATCTAAAGAGGGCAGTTCACTTACAAACCGGTCAGGATAAGTCAACGCATAAGCAATGGGAACCCGCATATCTGGAATGCCCAACTGCGCCATGATGGAAGTATCAACAAACTCGATCATCGAATGAATGATGCTCTGCGCATGAACAATGACCTCAACGTTGGTATCCACACCGAACAACCATTTGGCTTCTATATATTCAAGGCCCTTGTTCATCATGGTGGAAGAGTCGATGGTGATTTTGGCTCCCATACTCCAGTTGGGATGATTGAGCGCCTCTTTGACAGTAACGTTTTCCATCTCTTTCAGACTAAAAGTTCTGAAAGGCCCACCGGATGCGGTCAGAATAATTTTCTTGATGCGCTCTGGGCTTTCTCCATTTAAAGCCTGGAAAATTGCGCTATGTTCGCTGTCGATAGGGATGATTTTAGTGTTCGTGCACTCGGCTTCTTTCAGCACCAGTTCGCCGGCAATAACGAGCGTTTCTTTATTGGCGAGAGCAAGATTTTTACCAGCTCTGAGAGCTGCGAGGGCAGGGAGCAGCCCGGCACTACCCACCACTCCCGAAACAACCAAGTCGGCATCCGAATAAGAAGCAGCAGAAACTGCACCTTCCTGACCGGAAACAATCTCCACATCCAAATCGGCAACCAACTCTTTCAATGCATCGATTTTAGAAATGTCGAACAAGGCCGCAAGTGCGGGTTTGAACTTGCGAATCTGCTGAGCGAATAACTCAACATTGCTGCCAGCAGATAGGGCGCAAATCTGAAAATTTTCAGGATAACGCTCTACAACGTCCAAGGTGTTAACACCGATGGAACCTGTCGAGCCTAGGAGAGATATTTTTTTCATGGGCGTGTCTGGGATTATGTCCCCAGGAACAATTGGTAATAACAATAGAAAGCTGGACCGGCAAACAAAAGGCTGTCAATCCGATCGAGAAAACCGCCGTGGCCCGGAATCAATGAGCCAGAATCTTTCACCCGACAATTTCTTTTTATCAGGGACTCCGAAAAATCCCCAAACTGACCGATGATACCGCATATAAAGGCCACAATCAAACAATGCGTTAGCGAAAATTCCTCGAAAAACCATAGCTTGGCAATAAGTGCTGCTAAAAGAGTTCCCACTACATTGGCGATAGCACCTTCTACCGTCTTATTCGGACTGACCGAAGGTATGAGTTTATGCTTGCCCAAGTTTCGGCCAACGTAATAGGCCGCCGCGTCTCCTGCCCATATTAAAAGCATGAGAAGCATGATCATTTGGTTCCCACCCTCCAGGTTATGGATCAACAGAAAGTAGCCGCCCAACCCTGCAATGTAAAAAACCCCCAGAACCGTGTAGGCAATCGGATCTAAAGCCACTTTCACATCATTTCCCCTGAAAAACCAGGTCGCGAACAAAATCAATGGAAGCAGGACTGCGAACAAAAGTAAGCTTTGGCTGCCCAGATAAAAACCCAGCAGAAGCAGGAAGCTCAACACCGCTCCCTCTATAGGAAAACCTTCCACGCCCATATTGGAAATCATGGAAAAGTATTCGTAGCTGGCAACCAGAACTATCGCCGCAACAAAACCAAAGAATAATAGGGGAGAACCGTAAAGCACAATTCCCATCACAATGGGAATGGCTATGATTCCACTGATAACACGTTTCAAGAGCTGACTCCTATCGGGTTTTGATGAATTCTTCTGGCAACGTTTGAAATCACAGGTGTGGTTTTAAAGTGGTCAATGTTTGAGGTCAGGCTTTGGCAATTTGTTCTTGCGTCATTCCAAAGCGCCGATCTCTACTCTGGTAATCAATGATCGCATTGAGAAAATCATCATCCGAAAAGTCCGGCCACAACACATCGTTGTAGTGCAATTCGGTATAAGCACTCTGGTACAAAAGAAAATTACTGATCCTTCTTTCTCCGCTGGTCCTGATAATCAGGTCCGGGTCGGGAATAGGGTGTGTGGAAAGAAATGATTCAAACATGGATAAATCAATTTCATCCGGTCGAATCTGCCCCAATCGCACTTGTTCAGCAATATTTTTCACTGCGTCTATGATTTCCTGCCTGCCGCCATAACTCAGCGCCAGAGTAAGAATCATGCCGGTATTGTTGCTGGTATCTTCTATGGAATGACGGATCAATTTTTGAATTGCCTCTGGCAAGTCCTCAACATGGCCAATGGTATTGAAGCGAATATTCTCATCTTTCATTCGCTTCACTTCCTTCTTCAAATAATAATCCAGAATTTTCATAAGCGTGTTGATTTCTACCGAAGGTCGGTTCCAATTCTCATCGGAGAACGAGTAAAGAGTCAAAGCTTCCAATTTAAGTTTGCGGCTCAGAGTGACAATGCGGTCCACGACCTTGACACCAGCCCAATGACCTTCGATGCGGGGGAGGGAATTATTCTGCGCCCAGCGACCATTGCCATCCATAATAATGGCAACATGCCTGGGCAAACGATTGGGGTCTATTTTTTCCTGTAACGTTGTATTGACCAAGAAGGTGGCTCCTGATTAAACGGCCAAACCCACCGGTAAGAAGAGAGGCTCTATAAAAAACAAACTACACAAAAGATACTACAAAAAATTGCTTCACACTTCCATCATATCTTTTTCTTTAATCTCGGCGGTTTTGTCAATCTCGGCGACAAACTTATCAGTCATTTTCTGGACATCGTCCGTGGCCTTGCGATTTTCATCTTCCGAAATCTCATGATTTTTTTCTAACTTTTTCAGCTTATCATTAACCTCTCTTCGCACATTCCGGACAGCGACCTTACAATCCTCAGAATATTTTTTTACCAGCTTGACCAATTGTAGCCGACGCTCATTAGTCAACGGTGGAATAGTGAGGCGAATCATCTTACCATCATTATTAGGAGTCAGGCCAATGTCTGATGACTGAATGGCTTTTTCTATATCCTTCAAAATGGATGCTTCCCAGGGTTGGATCGTCAGAGTCTGGCTGTCTGGAGTGCCCAAAGTCGCCACCTGACTTAAAGCAGTCGGGGTGCCATAATAGTCAACCTTGAGATCATCCACCAGGCCAATCGAAGCCTGACCTGTGCGCAACTTTCCCAACTCATGATGCAAATGGTCTATCGAATGCCCCATTTTCTTTTCCGCTTCCTGGGTCAAATCAGCAATCATTTTAAGCTCCCACTGTTGTGCCGAGTTTTTCACCCAGCAGAACACGTTTAATACTGTGTTTATCACGAAAATTAAAAATAACCATCGGCAGCTTGTTATCCATGCAAAGAGATACCGAGGTCGAGTCCATAACCTTCAAACCTTTCTTCAGCACATCCAGATAAGACAACTCCTGATACTTTGTTGCCGTCTCATCGGTCATGGGGTCGGCAGTATAGATTCCATCAACCTTAGTGGCTTTGAAAATCACATCCGCGCTAATTTCCATAGCTCTTAGAGATGCTGCGGTGTCGGTGGTGAAATAGGGATTGCCTGTACCGCCCGCAAAAATCACAACGCGTCCTTTTTCTAAATGACGTATTGCGCGACGACGCACATAGCTTTCCGATACGGCTTGAATTTCAATGGCTGACTGCACACGGGTGGGAATTCCGACACGCTCCAAAGCATGTTGTAATGCCAGGGCATTGATCACCGTTGCAAGCATTCCCATATAATCGCCAGTGGTACGCTCAATTCCGATAGAGCTTAAGGACGCACCCCTTAGAATATTACCACCGCCGATCACAATGGCTATCTCCACTCCAAGGTCTCTGGCTTCACGGACCTCTTCTGAAATATTTGTCAAAGCATCCTGATCCAGACCAAAAGCACCCTCTTCGGCGGCCAGGCTTTCACCGCCCAGCTTCAACATAATTCTTTTATAAATCGGCTCGCTCATTAAATTTCGAATCTTGAAAATTGACCAATATTGATATTCTCACCCAGCAAGGCAATCTTCTGTTTGATCAAGTCACCAATAGTAACATTGGTATCCTTGACGAACGCCTGCTCCAGCACACAGTTTTCTTCGTAGTATTTTTCCATTTTACCGGTAACAATTTTTTCAATGATGTTTTCCGGTTTCCCAGATTCTTTGGCCTGATGGGCAAAAATTTCCCGCTCTTTTCCCAAGACCTCTTCGGTCACCTCTTCGCGGGTAGCAAAACGCGGTTTGGCCGCTGCAATGTGCATGGCGATATCCCTGACCAGTTCCTGAAAGTCAGGTGTGTTGGCCACAAAATCCGTTTCACAATTGAGCTGTAACATAACGCCAATCTTGCCGCCCTGATGGATGTATGTACCAACCTTTCCTTCAGAAGTATTGCGGTCAGACTTTTTATCTGCCTTGGCCAATCCTTTTTTTCTGAGGAATGTGATCGCTTCTTCCACATCGCCATTGGTTTCTTTCAAGGCTGACTTACATTCCATGATTCCCGCGCCTGACTGAGAGCGCAATTCCTTAACCATCGCAGCAGTTATTTCCATTCCATTTCCCTAATAAAAAAATTGTTTAATAAAATTTATTTTTCGCAACCACCGACCCTTTAGGAGATGAGTCTCTCCCTTAAGGGTTTGTTCTTAACCTAGAGAACCGAGGGGGGTTGTTGTAGTTCAGGCAGGCACAGAAGTTTCACTGCTCCCCTTGTCGCTGGCGACCGCAACCGGTTCCGGCTTATCACTGGGGGCGGGCTTTTTATCAGCATCTTTTTTAGCCTGGCTGGCCCTGCTCATTTCCTGCCCTTCAAGACAAACATCTGCAATCCGCGAGGTGAACAGCTTGATAGAGCGCATTGCGTCATCGTTTGCAGGGATGGGAAAATCCACACCCTCAGGATCAGAGTTGGTGTCAATCATGGCTAAAATCTTAATGCCCAGCTTTTTACCTTCAGCCTGTGCGATTTTTTCTTTTCGAGTATCAACTATGAAAAGAGCATCTGGTAAATCCTTCATATTTTTGATGCCTCTGAAGAATTTATTCAGCTTGTCAATCTCTCTTCTCATTCTCAAAGCTTCTTTTTTATGCAAAAGGTCA
>JAJDBH010000026.1 GCA_029261455.1 Nitrospinaceae bacterium | reverse complement strand
ATCCAGGGAATGTTCAACCCAAACTGCATTTTATGAGTGGTGTTGTCAAAATTCGTCCACAACATTAACGAGAGCAGAAAATCTGCCACCGCAACAGCGAGAGCGGTCTGCTTGATCGCGCTTGCATTTTCCTTCGGCATGAAGACTAGACACACCGCACCGAGGAACGGTAGAAATGTGATAAAAGTTAAAAACATTTTAAAACATCACCAGCAAAAGACTAATAAATCCGACAACAATAAATAGGGCGTAATTGCGGACGAAACCAGACTGAAACACCTGGGCCTGACGACTGAACCAGCCGATGGTTTTGGCAGTGCCATTCACGGCACCATCAATGGCCTTGGCATCACATTCTTTCCATAATAGTTTGGAACCTTCGACGGTGGGTTGCACGATTGACTCGTCATAAAGTTCATCAATATAATATTTATTTTGCACCAGGTCGTAACCCCATTGACCTTTTGTAACTTTGTCCGGTAAGTCGGGGCGTTTGATATAGAACATATAGGCCCCAAATATTCCGGTAATAGCAATTCCCAGAGAGAAAACCATCAACATAACTTCGATCCAGAGATTGTGTTCTTTTGGAGTCAACAGATGTGCCCATGAGGGTGCGTGTCGCCCAGCTTCGTGGAGCATATGCTCGGACTGGTGCAATGCGTGTGCAAGATCGAAATGTAAAACCGGTTCTAACCAATTATGTAAAATATGCCAACCGTGAAAGAGTGGGATTCCCAGCAATCCTCCAACGGTGGCTAGTCCAGCAAGAGCTACCAGTGGCATGGTCATTACCTTTGGAGACTCATGCGGGTGTACTGAAGGATCTACTCTGGATTCCCCGTGGAAGGTCATGAATACCAACCGGAACATATAAAATGCCGTCAGCATGGCAGCAGATACGCCCATTCCCCAGAAAATAATATTTCCATCCATTAACGAGTGGTAAAGAATTTCATCCTTACTGAAGAAACCGGACAGCGGGAATATACCGGCAATTGCCAGCGTTGAAACCAGAAATGTCCAATACGTTACGGGCATTTGACTTTTGAGTCCGCCCATATTGCGCATATCTTGTTCGCCGTTGATTCCATGAATGACGCTTCCAGACCCAAGAAAAAGACATGCTTTGAAGAACGCATGGGTTACGAGATGGAAGATCGCGGCAGTGTAAGCACCAACACCACAAGCCAGAAACATATAACCAATTTGGCTGACTGTGGAATAGGCTAGGACACGTTTGATATCGTATTGGGCCATACCAATGGTTGCCGCCATGATTGCAGTGAGCCCACCAATTCCAGCCACGACCATCATCGTCATGGGTGAAAGGTTGAAAAGTGCGCTGCAACGTACAACCATGTAAACACCTGCTGTTACCATGGTCGCGGCATGAATCAGGGCACTAACCGGTGTGGGTCCTTCCATAGCATCTGGAAGCCAAGTATAAAGAGGTATTTGAGCTGACTTACCCGTTGCGCCGACAAACAGCAACATGGTGATTATGGTAACGATTTCTCCGCCATAGATCAGTTTGTCAGGTGCGGCGTGCATAACATCGCTGAAATCGATGGTGCCAAAAACATTGAAGATGTACATGACTGCCAGCAAGAAGGCAAAGTCACCGACTCGGTTAACAACGAATGCTTTCGTGCCCGCATCGCAGGCCGATTTCTTCTCGAAATAATAACCAATGAGGAAATAGGAACAGCAACCCACGCCTTCCCAGCCGATGAACATGAGCAGGAAGTTGTTGCCCATAACCAGAAGAAGCATGGCAGAAGCAAACAGGTTGAAATAGGCAAAGAAGCGGTAGTAACTGTATTCCTCATGCATGTAGCCAATGGAATAAACATGAATGATGAAACCAACACCCGTCACGACAAACATCATGACCAGAGTGAGAGGATCGATCTGAAAACCAAAGTCAACGCTGAAGTCACCGGCCCCGAACCAAGTCCAGACAACCTGCTCAAATATGTGCTGTCCTTCTGGCAACATGAGATACCCGATATAGATCAGGATCGAGGTAAGAAACGACAAAGCCATGCTACCGCAAGCTATGAGTCCTACCGCATTTTTGCCAATTTTTAGCCCAAAAAAACCGTTGATGATGGACCCGATCAACGGAAAAAGAGGGACCAGACAGGTCAATTTTAGCAACATACCGTTTTTACCACTTTAACAGGTTAAATTCGTCCAGATTGACAGTCGGTTTATTCCGATGCATGGAAATGATAATAGCCAGTCCAACCGAAACCTCGGCGGCGGCGACACACATCACCATAAAACTAAAAATCTGCCCGCTCGAAAGGTTCATGTAGTTGTCAAACGCGATCAGCGAAATATTTACCGCGTTTAACATGACCTCAATGGACATGAACACAACGATGACGTTCCTGCGTATCAGGACGCCAACGATGCCGATCACGAACAAGGTCGCGCTCAACATTAAGTAATGCGATAAAGGAACAGTATCTTCGAGCATTATCAGTCCAGTTTGGTTTTAGCCAGGACAACTGCCCCAACCATTGCTGCAAGTAAAAGTATCGAAGCTACCTCAAAAGGTAGTACGAAATCCGTAAACAAAGTTTCACCAATATTAGCTACTGTCCCAAAACTGTCCGGGAGAATTGCCGGTGTATCCATTTTTCGAGTAAAAATTACATCCGAAATTTTGTATAAAATTCCAACAGCCAGAAGTCCTGTCAGTACCGAGAGAAGCAGGTTCCTGTCTCTGGAAATCCAACCCGTATCATCACCTTTTTTCAAGTTCAACAGCATGATCACGAACATGAACAGAACCATAATGGCCCCGGCATAAATAATGATCTGTAAAATGGCGATGAAATGCGCTTGTTGCAGAATAAATATACCTGCAAGGCCCAGCATCATGCCGATCAGTGAAATGGCTGACCCTGCTGGGCTGTTGTTAAAAACAACGCCTAGGGCAAGCACCACACAGAATCCGGCTAGCGGATAGAAGATCAGTAGTTCCATTTTGCGTACATGTTTCGGGTGAACTCAATTCGCTTTTGCAAATCGGCAACCGGCGTTAAAAGTTGTTCTTTCGTATAAAGCATTTGTTTGCGATCCAACATGGAAATTTCACAATCGTCACTCATGAAGATAGCTTCCTCAGGACAGGCTTCTTCACAGTTGCCACAAAAAATACAGATTGCGTAATCGATGTTAAAAACATCTGGCCATCTTTCATACTGATTTTGTTTTCCTGTATTTTCAGCTGGGACAATATCTATGCAATAAGCCGGACAGGCAATTTCACAAAGGCCACAGGCAACGCAAGCCGGTTGTCCGTCTTCGTTCTGCGCCAGAACGGGTCGTCCCCGATAAGCTATGGGGTACTCAACCTGTTCTTCCGGATAATACACGGTCATAATCCTTCTATCCTTTTCAGTGCCAAGGAAAAAAGGAATGAAACCAAACAAGTTATAAAAGAAGCGTCGGGAAGTGAGCCACATCCCTTTTATAATTTCTGGGATGTAAGACCGTTCCCACCAAGTCATCTTTATACTTCTATTTACATAATAAGCCATGAGCGCACTCCTTAATTCAGCGCCAGGATTACGAGCCCGGTAACGAGAATATTTGCCAAGGACAGAGGTAGAAGAATCTTCCAACCCAACTTCATGATTTGGTCGTAACGAAACCGGGGAAGTGTCCACCGAATGATCATCTGCAAGTAAATAAAGAAAACCACTTTGGCAAAAAACACGCCTACATGTATCAGCATCACAACGAGGTTCGAACCCGTAGTACCGAGAAAGTCAAACCAGGAAAGTAACGTGGCCGTTGTCAAAAATGGAATATGCCACGCTCCTAAAAACAAAATGGTCATGATCGCACCGATCGTGACCATTTCTATGAACTCGGCCATAAAAAACATGCCGAATTTGAGACCACTGTATTCGGTGAAATAACCCGCTACCAGTTCTGACTCCGCTTCTGGTGCATCGAAAGGGATACGTTTGTTCTCAGCAATGGATGCAGTCAGAAACATAATAAACCCAAGAGGCTGAAGAAATATTCCCCACATCCAGAAATTTTCTTGAATGGCACCAATTTCAGTCAGCTTCATAGAACCATAAACCATTAGAACACCAATAATGGTAAGACCCATGGTGACTTCATAAGATATCATCTGTGATGCAGTTCGCATGGAACCTAATAGAGACCAGTTATTGTTGGAACTCCAGCCGGCGATAACATAGCCGTAGGTTGCTAAAGATGCAATCGCGAATACGAATAAAAGGCCAACATCCAGATCTGAGATGACCAGGTTTACTTCTTTATCAAATAGTGTGTATTGTCCGCCAAAAGGCACAACTGCAAAAGTAAGGAGGGCAGGGACCAAAGCAACAATCGGGCTAATAGTATGAAGAAACTTATTAGCGCCATCAGGAATAAAATCTTCCTTGGTAAACATCTTCAACGCATCGGCTATGATGTGGAAGAGACCCAGAAAAGTGAAACCCATAATATCGGCACGGTTAGCTCCGATACGATCCTGCATGAGCGCACTCTGTTTCCGTTCCACCCAAGTCAGCACCGGGGCAAAAAAGCCAACAGTGACGGCGAAGATGAATAAGATTTTTACCAGCGTAATGGTTAAGTCAACCAGCATGGTCTTTCCTTCAATTCAGCGGCCCGATCAGGGGCTGCCGTTTGTTGATGGGATAATCTTTGCGTAAAGGATGTCCTTTAAACTCCTCATACATCAAAATCCGTCTTAAGTTTGGATGATTGCGAAACTTGATGCCATACATATCCCAGATCTCGCGTTCATACCAATTCGCCGTTTTCCAAAAAGGCGTAATAGACTCGGCGTTACAGTCCTCTGCCGATACGGGAATTTTCACTCGCAGGCGGTGGTTATGCTGCAAGGAGTAGAAATGGTAAACCACCTCAAAACGTTCATCCTTCTTGGAGAGATAGTCTACCGCCGTAATGTCCATCAAAAAATTAAATGCAAGTTCTGAATCGTCACGCAGGAACTTGAAGAATTCGTTGCCACAGTCTTTTTTAATAGTGACGGTTTGGTCACCACGGAAGTCATGGGTGTCTAAAACAGAAGAAGCGTAATGCTCTTTTATGCGTTCAATGATTTTTTTTTCAGACATTATTTTAATTAAGTAGCAGGGTAGTCCCTGCGGTCTTGAGTCATACCCGTCAAGCTTATGGATATGTCGCCTCGTTAATACTTTATAAAAATAGCTACCCTCGCCAGAGAGTTACTCCCAGTCCAGCCCGCCACGTTTCCAGACATACAAAAGTCCAATGCCAAGTATGAAAACAAACAATAGCATCTCAATGAAACCGAACATCCCCAACCTTCTAAAAAGAATGGCCCAGGGGAAGAAGAAAATAGCTTCAATATCAAATAGGACGAATAAAACCGCAACCAGATAAAATTTAACGGAAAATCGTTGATGAGGAGACACCAACTGGCTTTCGCCACATTCGAAGGGTTCCATCTTGTCGGCGAATTCCCTTTTGGGACCCAAGAAAGTTGTCATCACGACCATGCCAACTGCTATGCCTATGGCAATGACTAACATGATTGCGGCGCCTGCGTATTGTTCAAGCATATGCGTATCTAATTGGGTTGGCGTTTTTAATGAACGTGGTTAACCAAGGCAGACCTGCCGCCCTATAAAAGTAATCTGTCGTTCAAAACCTTTTATTTTGACTCGGCTTAACCCCCCAAAAACAAACAGTTAATCGGTCTTCGCACCCGAGGGTAAAACGCGGTCAAATAGAAGGCCGATAGTAACCAAGCCGGTACTTATTGTCAATGAAAAAGCGTTGATATTTTGAATAATTCCGAGACTTGGAAGTGGTGCATTTTAAAAGGGATATGGTTTTGTTTACTAGGTGGAAGAGAAAGTGAAATTATAGGAAAGTGTGTGTGGAGGAGTTTGTTGTAGGGCAGGTTAGAGGTCAAAAAAAAACCACCACAGCTTTTGAGCGTGTGGTGGTTTTTAGAAAAGAATCCGGCCTCGTCCTACTCTCCCACACAGCTGCCCGTGCAGTACCATCGGCGCTGAAAGGCTTAACTTCCGTGTTCG
>JAJDBH010000025.1 GCA_029261455.1 Nitrospinaceae bacterium | reverse complement strand
TTCAAAAGGCCAAAGGAGAGATTTTATTGTTCACCGATGCAGACCCTGTTTTTAAGCCGAATGCATTACGCACTGCTATTTCTACCATGCAGGAGCGCAAGCTGGATGCTCTGACATTGATGCCTAAGGCAGAGTTCGGTTCCTTCTGGGAACGGGCAGTGCAACCGATGATCTTTGGTTTTATCGGGTCGCTGACACGATTCGGGAAAGTGAACAGTCCAGATCACAAAAGTGCGATGGGATTCGGCGCGTTTCTGATGTTCAAACGTTCAGCCTATGAAGCCATAGGCGGACACGAGGGCGGTAAGGCCGATGTGCTGGAAGATGTGCTGATCGCCAAACGGCTGAAAAAAGCCGGATTCAAGCTGCTTGTAGCCGATGCCAAAAGCCTGTTTTCCATTCGCATGTACTATGGATTTCGCGAAATCTGGATTGGCTGGCGAAAGAATATGTTTCTGGCTATGAAGCGATCAGTTTCTCGCGCACTCTATTATGTTTTTATGGTGCTGGCATTTGTGCTGACACCTTATCTGATCCTAGGGTGGAATGTGATGGTCGGGTCCGACCTGCTCTGGATAGGGCTCTCCCTTTTTGGTGTCATCATGGTTTCTGCCGCAACAATTAAAACATGTGACGAGTTAGGATTGGGACGCATAAACGCTTGCTTGTTCCCGATAGGTGCTGTAGTGATGGCTGCAATAATGTTTAACTCCATGATACAAGTCCTGGTTTTTTCTCGTACTGAATGGCGGGGCAGGGTGTATTCGGTGGAATAATTTAACGCTTTGAAATCTCTTTATTTGCTATGGATAACACACCACGATTATTTATTAAAGCAGGCCTCATCTATGCTGTGATTGGTGCTCTACTAGGCATCACCATGGCCATCAATCCTTCACTTTCGCATCAACTGCGGTTCATTCATATCCATCTGAACCTGTTGGGCTTCATGACTATGATGGTGTCTGGCGTGGCTTATCACGTGCTTCCCCGGTTCAGCGCTAGAACACTGCCGTGGCCCGCTGGAATGAAATATCAGTTTATTTTGCAAAATGTTGGTCTTCTCGGCATGGTGGCTGTTCAAAGCTTCAATGACTGGCGGGGAGGAGGGCTAACTCAGGTGCTCTTTATCTTTTTTGCCGTTCTCGCCGGAATATCTTTTGTGATCATGTTTTACAATCTATATTTTGTTCTCTCTTCAGACAAGGAGGAGCCACGTCCGACAAAAATCATAGGGGATATGAAAGTGGGGCCGGTGATCGACCAGTTTCCAAAAGCTCTGGAAGTTTTTGTCGAGAGTGGTTTTCAGGCTTTGACAAACCCAACCGCTCGTCAAACCTTCGCTAAAATGGTCAGCATAGACAAGGCCTGTGAAAAACACGGAGTGTCTTCGGAAGCGTTTCTGGAAAAACTTAACAAGCAGATATTTACTGAAGAAGAACCTTCAACTTCACCGACCCCTCCAGAGGGATCTCCAGTAGTCGGTCAGGAAATTGAGAGGGGAAAAATGTGTGCTGCCGATACTCGGGTAGGGAGCTTGATCAAGGTATACCCGACCACTAAAAAAGTTTTCGAGACGCATTATGGTGAAGGGTGTTTCTCCTGCCCCGGTCAGGTTTTTGAAACCGTGGAGCAGACTGCCAGCATGCATAATGTTGATTTGGAAATGATTCTGGCAGAAATCAACTCTGTAATTAAGGATGTGCTGAAAAAGGACTGAGAACTTATTATTTTCTGCAGTCGGTTTTGACTGGACGGTCTTTTGTCGCCGTGGTGATACAGATTTGGCCTCCTTCTCCCGGCACCCAATCTTTCTGGTGGTATCGAACCGCCCAAACATGAACTTTACTTCGGGTAAGCTTGCTGGCTTTTAGGGCGGTCTGGTAGTTCAGGTTGTAAAAATTGTCAGGGAGCCCTTTCCACCCAACGATAATGTGTTCACCCTCAACTTTGTACCACTCCACTTTTTTAACATCATCCAAAAAATGGATTCCCTTATGGGTCTTCTTGGCAGCCAGTGTCGAAGTTGGAATAAACCAGACTGCTAAAATTAGCAGGCCCGCAATAATTAGTTTTGACCTTTTCATGTCTAGTTCCTCCAAATAAAGGATCAATGGGGAAGAGACGAACGCCTATCATTGTTTTAAGTTAAACTAGAGCAATATTGGTGCCAGAAAGAATTTGAGAAATTCAATTTTCTATCTATTTGTAATTAAGCAGCTTATAACGTTTGGCGGAATTCCTCATTTTTTGAGAGGAGTCTAAAAGTCTAGAAACTTTGATTATTACAAAAATAAAATGGACAAATTTTGTATTCTTGCAGTGAGTTGAAAATGCGGGGATCTTGAATGAATTCCAGAAGAAATCAGCATCAAGATTGAGAAGAACTTGAAAGTTTTTATAATGCTATGAACTCAAAAAAGAATGAATTCAAGGAATATGTATTGGATCAACTCCACCGCTTAAGCGGCGTGGAGTGCAAACACATGTTTGGGGGATTCGGGCTGTATTGCAATGGAGTGTTTTTCGGCATCATCGCCGACGGCTCTGTCTATTTCAAAACCAATGCCTCCACCGTAGAAGCTTATAAGGAGAGAGGTATGCAACCTTTCAAACCTTCCGCTAAGCAGACCCTGAAAAACTATTACGAAGTTCCGGAAGAAATCCTGGAAGATGATGA
>JAJDBH010000024.1 GCA_029261455.1 Nitrospinaceae bacterium | reverse complement strand
GGCCGTGAACACACCACCGTTTTTCGGTTCGACGGCGATGAGGACATTGTCGTTTTTGGTGTAGGTGTTCTGCAGGTTTTCGAAAGCCTTGAGCTGAGGATTGTCCTCGCTGAAAAACACGCGGTAATCCGTGGAGAACGCCAGGAAGCGTCCGCCGCTTGCCGACATCCCGATGAAAAGCAACATCAGGAAAATAACCGCCCAGCGCCAGGAAATGATAAAACCGGCAAATTTCGAAGGCTCTTGTGTGTGGTTGTTCATAGGCTGAATATTAAACCAATTGAAAAATGTTTAGTTAGAAGGCAAAAAAAATCAGCCCTTTTTAAGTGCCTTGATCAGCAGGGCCAAAACCTGATAGGCTTCCTGCTCTAAAGTTTCGAGTGCATAACCCGCCATATTGCGCGGGGCGATGAATTTGTAGTTTGCCAGCAGGAACGCCTCTGCCGTTTTGAGGATGTCGTCAACCTGGAATTCGTTGTTGCGGTTGCCCTCGGCCAGGATTTCCGCCACCATGGATTGCAGTTTGCTCCAGTGCCCGGCGACAAGATCGAACCTGTTTTCAGTGATATGCAGAACCAGCTCCAGTAGAGTTGGATGATCCGCAAAATGCACGTGCATGTACCGTAACTTGTTTAATATAAAAGCTTCCAGGCGCTGTTGGGCGGTCATCCCCGGCGCTTTCAAAACCTTGCGTACTTCGTCCTCCGCTTCACCCATACAGCGCTCGGCACAGGCCGCACCAATTTCGGTTTTGTTCTCGAAATAGCGGTACAGGTTTCCAGCCGACATGTCGCAATCACGGGCGATCTCGGCCATGGTGGTCTTGCCGAATCCGAAACGGCCGAACCGCTCCATTGCCGCATCCTGAATCTGCGCTCTTAAATCGGGTGATTTTTCCTCTTCAACTTTCATACAATTTTACCCATAAATTCATTTGTAAATATTTTACGGATTATTCAGCAGTAACTCAAGGATTATTTTTGGAGGGGGGTCGAAAACATTGAATTTGGCCAAACTAAAAATAAACAGCAAGTTTACCTTTTACCAAGTTAATATTAATAAAGGGCGACTCTATTCCCCCAGCAAGCCTATATTTGAATTCAAACGGAGAACTTTGTTCTAAATTTTTATGAATAATTTCGAATATTAAAAAAGACTGATGAAAAACACTCCGGATTACGTTAAAATTTAATCCTTAAAAATCAACCAGTTGTCCAAGCTCATGCTAGAACTCACATATCCCGTAAAGCAAAATATTGCTCAGTCTAATCAGCTACTAAAGCTTTATGATAGAGTAAAGAATACTTCAGAAAATTCAGTCAGATTAAACCTATCCAAAACGGAGTCTTTAACTCCTTTTGGGATAATTTTGCTAACCGCGACTATAAATGAATGCTTCAGAAGAGGGTTGCATTGTTCTTATATCAAACCAAAGAATTTGAAACTTCAAAGGTTTTTTCGAGAAATCGGTTTTAACAAGTTTTTTGGTTTGCCTGGACAGGGACAGCAGGTTGATAAGATTGAATCAGGAATCGTACAACTCAGAAAGCTGTCGGGGCTTGACGCATCAGTTCTTGACACTTTAATTAAAATACTAGACTTCCATTTAAAATTATCGCCGGGAATTAAAGGCTCCCTAAGGATGAGCCTTCTCGAGGCGATGCAAAATGTGGTCGATCACAGCAATGCACCGGATTATTACTTGTGCTCTTGGAATTACAAACAAAAAAAACAGCTGAGGCTTTGCATTGCAGATGCAGGGATCGGTGTCCCGGAAGCATTAAAAAAGAACCCTAAGTATGCGCTAGTGGAAAATGACCATGAAGCCATTTCGCTTTCCACAATGGAGGGTGTTTCTTCCGTAAAACCAGGGATCAGAGGATTAGGTTTAAATCATATTAAAAACTTTATAAAAGTAAATAAAGGAAGAATGGCAATTATATCTGGAAATGGGAAGGTTTTTTGGAAATTTGACAGGGGTGAAACCCTGAACCAAAAAATGGAAATGTCATTTTCGGGAACGGTTTTAAAGCTCTTAATAAATACTGATAAGGAGGGATTTTATTTTTTGTCCTCCGAGTCTGATTACCTTTTTTAATAAAGGCATAATCATGTTGATTGATTTAAAAGAAAAATGCGGCAAGAAAACTATCTCACGCCCAGATGGAAAGAAAGTCAGAGAAATTATTGTAAAATCATGGGCCAGGGAAAAAACCATAGAAATCGAATTTGGAAATATCCAAATCGCCTCGGTCTCATTTTTTGACGAGGCTTTTGGACGATTAACTTCTAATTTCCCAAAAGAAATCTTAAGGAAAAAGCTTAAATTTTCCAATATAGACAAATACGACAGGGCACTTCTGAATGATATTTTGATTTCGAGATACCATCAATTGGAAGTGGACGGCAAAGTTTAACCCCACCAGTGAGTGGGTTTAATTCCCCATGACTTGCCACGTATTTAAAATGAGTGCCTTTGTCCGATACCCCGCCCGCTTCCAGCGGGGTCGTTCATTTTCACTCAACTTTGACAAATCAAGCCTTTCTTTAATTAATAAAATCCGCTTTTTTCTCTTCCGACAAATCCTCATTGGCCGTGAGCCAAACACTACCATTCTATCGCGAGTGCCCCGTGGGTGAGGCAGAGATCTCGGGTGTTGCGGTGGCAGGTGAGCAGTACTATCTGTCGAGTGGCGCTGAACTCTTTTAACAGTTCGAGCACGCGCGGTTTGCGGTCGTCATCAAAATCGACGAACACTTCGCCCATACGAATCGCCAACGGTTTTATCCATATTTCGAATTACCCAATCTATCAATGCCCTAGCAATTAATTATACCTGAATAGACATTTTTACTCTTCCATATAGTATCCGCTCTCTATGCGGACCAGCAAATCTTCATATCCATCAAAAATTTTTAGTGTCGACTAAAAACTTGTTTGACAACGACAATCCCCCGTGCCATACTTAATTTAGTTTCGAATCAAAACTATTAACCGTGCATAACATAAGGAGTACTAAAATGAAAAAGGCTGTTTTTTATCACGCAGGTTGTCCGGTATGTGTAACTGCAGAAGACATGGTTAGCCAGGCTATTGACCCCGCAAAATATTCGCTTGAAGTGGTTCATTTCGCTGAAAAGCCGGATCAAATTGCAGCAGCAGAATTAAAAGGAGTGAAATCAGTTCCCGCTTTGGTTCTGGGAGACGAAGTGTTTCATATTAATTTTGGTGCCTCTATGGCAGATGTTAAGGCTTCCTAACTAAGCAATTTATATTAGTTGCCCACCTGTTGGCCTTGTGGAAAACTGTTTATTGGTTTTTCACAAGGCCATAGGAAAATTTTAACCGCTCAGAAAAACTACCAGGAGACATTGTTGTGACCAAGCAAATCGGAATGGGCACCATCGCCTCTCTGTGGCGATACCCTGTGAAGTCGATGGGAGGAGAGACATTGTCCGCTACCTTCGTAGACGTATACGGTTTTTGGGGAGATCGGAGCTATGCCCTCATCGACAAAGCGGATGAAAAAGTCGCTACCGCGAAGAACCCAAAAAAAT
>JAJDBH010000023.1 GCA_029261455.1 Nitrospinaceae bacterium | reverse complement strand
CTCGCAGATATTTTGAATCAGGCCGGAGCAAAAATTGAGGGGCATGGCACCGATATGATCACCATTCAGGGGGTCTCATCGTTGCAGCCAATCGAATGTTGTATTTTTCCTGACCGCATTGAAGCGGGCACTTATATGATTGCCGCCGCCATCACTCAAGGGGATGTGTTGATTGAGAATTGTGTTCCGCAACATGTTGAACCCATTATCCTTAAGCTTCAGGAAGCTCAGGCGAATGTCGAGATTGAAGGCTCCTCGATTCGTGTGCGGGGCAGCCGGCCTTTGCAGGCCGTCAATGCCCGGACGCATCCTTATCCCGGGTTTCCCACTGATATACAGGCTCAGTTCATGGCGTTGATGACTTTATCACGTGGGCAGAGTATTATCATGGAAACCGTATTTGAGAATCGGTTTATGCATGTTGCGGAATTAAAAAGGATGGGAGCGGATATTACGCTCGATGGACATACGGCGATCATCAATGGTGTGCAAGGCCTTTCGGGTGCTCCTTTGATGGCTACAGATCTCCGTGCAAGTGCTTCACTGGTGCTGGCAGCTCTGGCGGCGAAAGGCCAGTCCATTATTTCTCGTGTTTATCATATTGACCGTTGATATGTGAGCATGGAAAAAAAGCTTTCCGATCTGGGTGCCCGAATAAAAAGGATTAAATGAGCCGCGTTCCACCCGATGGAAATTGAATGGTGGTTCTTTTAGCCGAGAGAATGATTGGGTGCAAACATATAAATTACAATTTTCCGGTGGTATCTGCACCGCATGCTAACCTTTAACGGCTAGGTTTATGGATATAACACGTCCCCTTCACAGTCAGGATATCCAAAGTTTTTTGCTATGGATGCCCAACTGGATTGGCGATGTGGTGTTGACGTTACCAGTAATACAATCCTTACGTCGTGCTTATCCTGTGGCGCGCATCTTTGTTGTTGCGAAATCTCCCTCGGATGAACTGCTTCTTGGGCATCCTGCCATTGACACGGTTTTAACATTACCCTCCGGGCCGGAAAACGGTTTTTGGCAAAAGGTTGGTTTTGCCCGCAGCCTGAAAAAATATAGTTTTGATGTTGGAGCGGTGTTCCCAAATTCCTTTGGTTCAGCATTTCTTTTAAGCCTGACAGGTGCGAAATGCCGTTTGGGTTATAACACAGATGCGCGAGATATTTTGCTCACCCACCCTGTTAATACAACTGCGCATTTAAAAAAGGCGCAATACCGTGTTGAATATTATTTCAAAATTCTTTCATCTCTGAAACTGGATACCCCCGACCGAAAATTTGCTTCACTCATTGCACAGGAAGGGGATGTTGCAACTCGAGAAGTCATGCTTGATATGGGGTTGGATGAGGATGAGGAATTTCTTACCCTGCACCCAGGAACTTCGAAAGTAGAGCGGAGCTGGCATGCCGAGAGATTTGGCATCTTGTGCCAGAAGCTTATTAAAGAAGATGGTAAAAGGGTGGTTCTTTTGGGCACAGAAAAGGAATCAGAATTATTGAATCGGATCAAAAATTTTGGTCCACCTGAAACGATCAAGATCATTCCTCCCGTTAACTTGAGGGTCTTGACAGAGTTGTTAAGAAAAAGCCAGATGTTTATTGGCAATGATAGTGGAATGATGCACCTTGCTTCAATGGTAGGAGTTCCCGTCTTAGGAATTTTTGGGCCAGGAAGTCCGGAATCGACCGGACCTTATATGGCCCCGGAAAAGCAGGAAGTGGTGACGCGGAACCTCGACTGTTCCCCTTGCAGACAGAAATTTTTTAAGGAGTGTAAACCTTCTCCTCTTAATAAGCCTTATTGCCTTGAAGACATTACAGTGAAAGATGTCCATGAGGGAGTGCATCGATTGCTGAAGCGGATTTAGAATAAACAGTGATCATTTTCCCTGGTTTTTTGAGGATCTTTGCAGGGGCAGAGCATAATAATCACGTATCAATTCTTCTTCCGAGTTAGTCATGCTCATGATATTGATTGGAGAAGGTGACCCCAGCATGGATTCTTTCCGCCACTCGGTTTTTACTTTCCCCAAGTCCTTCACCTCACAGACTTCAACAGGCAGGACTACTGCTTTTCCTCTTACCTGAAGAAACCCTCCCAAGTTTATGATCATATAAAGGCTATGATAACTCTGGCTATCGACAAGCAGGGCATCGATTCTGGCAATGGACTCGTCAAACTTGTCATAGAGATAGTACCCGATGATTCGGTCAGCTTTCTTCAGTTTGAATACATTTTCTGTTATATGTGTCAGAGGTATCATGTTGATGTCGACAGAGGATTATTATCTGCTCTGGAAATTATATCAAACAGGAATTGTAACTCAGCAGCTCGTTTGCGAAAAACTGTCACCTCGTTTGCAATAAACTGCTTTCCGGAAACGCGTTAATTATGTGACATAAGAGTGTAATCTTATACCGCTCTACTATTGATTGGTAAGAGATAATATTGGGATCAACGTCGACTTTCGGCCAAAAGCGAAAAGAGGCTACACCAAAAACACTAACATAGAAAATGGATCAGTTTTTTTGAGCCGGGTCCCTATGGTAAAAATTTCGGTTTTGCTTTACTAAATCTGGATCTAGCAAGGCGCGGGCGAACAGTGCATGCCCTGAGGCATTGAAATGGTTGTCTCTCTGGTTGAACAATCCCTCCCCTTTTTCCGTTCGGTTGCGAAAAGTAAAGAACGGTTCCAGATATTCGACACCTATTTTCTGAAGCTCCTCTGCAAATAGAGGAACCATGGGATGGTTGTGGGAAATACTTTGGTTGATATGAACTTTATATGGAATAAATACTACCTTGAATTTTCGACCCTGGGATTCGACTAATTTTTTTAACTCGTCTACAATTCGTATAGTCAACATTATCGCTGTACGGTCAGAATCTGTCACGGCCCCTTCCTGAAGAACAGCCTGCTTAGGGGCAGACGCACTCTTTTTGCTCGACTCTAATAGTTGCTTAATATTTCGGACCACGGCATTAATGTAGTTGAAGGCGAACAAACTGTCATTTAGCCAGCTTTTGATTCTTTTCGATGATTTTTGTTCCATGTGTTCTGTGTATAAATGAAGTTGATCATTGGTCAGTAAAAAATAGGGTTTATCATATCCATATTGTCTGGTTGCCATGTTATTCATGAAATCATTATAGGGAGTGATAGCAAGTATCACCTCGTCTGCCACAAAATTTTTACCTGACCTTTTATAGAGCAGATATTCTTGATCAGTACCATACCCAGAAACCCCAAAATTGATCAGTTTTGCCCCATAGCGGAATTCGCCCAGCTCTGTAAACACTTTATTGTCACCGACTCCATAACCCCAAACATATGAATCACCCAATACTATGATTCTTCTTTTTCCCTCAGGGTTTTCCATGAGCAAGCTATCAGGCGCACGCAAGCCAAACTGGTTTTGATGAACAGGAATGGCAAACCCATTCTTCTCATGGATACCCGTGAATTGTTTTTTTGGAACCCAACCTAGCACAGGGTCAAATACACAAAAAAATCCTCGCTCGTTTCTACCTCGTAAATCATAATCCGGATTTAGTAGCCTGAAAGCACCTTCAGCCAACCCAAATAGGATCAGTAAGGTTAAAACTTGAGCAATTATAGTAAACGTGAATCCTTTTATACGACTAAACGACTTCAACCTGACCTCCCTCATCATCTGGGTTTAAATATGACGGCATCATAATGGTCTTCCCTTTTATCAATGTTGGCCATCATGCTTCCTGTTATAGAACATTTGTATATTCCAAACCATTGACCTATTATTGATCATATCTCACATCTATTAAAAATCCCTTATATCCTTTAAGTAGTAATTCTAACGGGTTTTTTGAATAGAGAATTAGAGATCTCGAGCATTTTCTTTCTAATCTGTGTTGCACTCACTCTAATCATCTTATAGATCCCTGGCCGTAATAATCGCATTCATCACGATCTCATCCAGGGTAGGGTATTTTCCCCTTATACTGTGGGGCTATTCCCAGTTTTTGCAAAATAAAAAAGAACCTAAATCAGCCATAAAAGCCGGTTAAAACCCTTTTCAAAACTCCCATTTTAGGGAGTTTTACATAGTTTTTCGCATTCTAACCAATTTTTTAAAATCCAATAAAAATACGCATTGTGAATCCCTAACCCCTTATATATCCCGCTCACTCTTAATATCGCAAGCTAGCGGCCTACCGACAGGGATAGCTCACGTAGAGATAAACTTCTTCAATGAGCCCTTTGAAATGCTATAGAATAATAGTATGAAGAGTTGCCCGAAGTGTAATGAAACGTTTCCCGACACACATTTCCGTTGCCCTGAATGCAATGTAGAGCTTGTGCAATTAACGGTGCAAAATGAGGCCCCTGACTTGGTCATCCTTTGCACGGTTTTGAACGAATCCAAAGCTCATATTATGCGAGGTTTTCTGGAAAGTGAGGGAATTCCCTGTCAGCTTGAGAACATTTCTTTTCACGCAGAGCCTGCGCCGGTAGCAGACCTTATGAAAGTCCGACTTTGGACACTCAAGGAAGATGCAGAACAAGCCCGACGATTACTGCAAGAACGTGAAAGTATTCAAGTTTGCTCTGGTTGTGCAACGGAAGTGGATGAGCAGGATGAGATTTGCCCGAATTGCGGTGAGCGGCTGGATGAGTGTTAGTCGGAACGAATCAATTCGTGAATCTGAATTTACAAATATACCAGATGGCGGCGAAGCCGTCTTTCCAGGTGATTTTTTTTCCTTCCGAATAGTCTCTGCCACTGTATGAGATGGGGACTTCATAGATCCTGAATTTATTCTTTGCAACTTTGGCGGTGAATTCGGGTTCAAATCCGAAACGGTTGCATTTGAAAGTCAGGGTGTCGTTCACTTTATTTGTGAAGACCTTATAGCCAGTTTCCATGTCGGTCAGGTTCAGGTTGGTGAACATGTTCGATAGTGTGGTGAGAAATTTATTGCCAAGGTAATGCCAGAAGAACAATACCCTGTGAGTCCCTCCCAGAAACCGAGACCCGTATACCACATCGGCACGCCCATCGAGAATGGGTTCCAGTAATGTTCCGTAGTCGGTAGGGTTGTATTCAAGGTCAGCATCTTGAATGATGATGATATCCCCCTGGACTTTGGAAAAACCTGTGCGTAATGCAGCGCCTTTACCTTGATTGCGCTCGTGGTAAAGGACCTGAAAATTATCCTTACCTTCATATTCTTTCAATACATCCCGTGTTCCGTCTATCGAGTAATCATCAATCAGGATGATTTCTTTCGCGTAGTCCACAGCTTCAACTTTGGAAATTAAAGTGCGGAGCGTGTCACGCTCGTTATAAACTGGAATGACAATAGAAAGTTTGAGCAAGTTAAGACCTAGAATAGGGTGTAAATAAAAGGGGCAACGGCACTACCCTCTGTCAGAACGATAAGCAGGCTCATCAACAACATGATGAAGACAATGGGGCCCAGCCACCATTTTTTTCGAGTTTTGAGGAAATCCCAAAACTCTGCCACTAAGGCGACTTTGCTGTCAGGATCGGGCACCTTGCTCATCATGAACTCCAATTAATATTTACCTGCAATAGATTTTAGAACAGGAAATGCCCAAAGTCTAAAATAATTTTATCGGGATTTATTTGTAAAACCTTTAACTGGCCTGAGAATGCTTAAGTGGAAACCTCATTTTCTGAGATAAAAGATTGCCTGCGATTCCGGTCAAAATGCCGGTGACCAATGCCAGTGAGAAGAAAAAAGGAAGCAGGACGAAAAAGGAAGTTTGTTTTATAAGGAAAAAATAGACGCAGATTGCAGTGACGAAAGTATGAGTGTAGGCCCCACAAATACTGACACCAACGAGGCTGAAAGGTCCTTTTCCTCTGTTGTAAATCCCGCACATGATTGCGGTGCCAGCCAGGCCACCTATGAGACTGAGAAAAAAAGTAGGACCTAAAAATGTCCCTGCCAGAATTGAGCCTAGTATGACCCGGAGCAGGGTCACTATAAAAGCTTCTCGGGCTCCTAGATATACAAGAGCCATAAGGGTCATTAAGTTTGCCAACCCCAGCTTGACCCAAGGTGTCGGCAGTGGGAGCAAGGCCTCAAGGCGATGCAATATGACTCCCAAGGCTACCATTAAGGCCATGATGACTATTCTCTGATTATACGTGCTGTCATCAATGAGGGATGGTTTCATTTTTTGCTGGAGAAGGTGTACTTACCGCTCTTGAGAGTAACATTTATTTGATCGCCAAGCTCGAAGTCTCCAGTCAGGATTTTCATGGAGATAGGGTTTTCAATTTCACTCTCTATTAAACGCTTTAAAGGTCGGGCGCCATAGACTTCGCTGTACCCGTCCTCAGAAAGTTTATCGATGGCTTTAGCGTTCATATTGATGGATAGGTTTTTATCGTTCAGGCGTTTGTTGAGATTCTGAATCATCAAATCAGCAATAGCGCGAATATTTTCCTTTGTTAAGGTATGAAAGACAATCAATTCATCCAGCCGGTTGAGAAATTCAGGCTTGAAGAGTTTTTTTGCTTCGTTGATCACCAGAGTTTTAATGACTTCATATTGCTTGCTGACTTCGGTTTTGGCAAATCCGATGCCTTTGTTGGGCTCGGAAATGGATTTCGATCCGATATTTGATGTGCCAATAATGATGGCATTTTTGAAACTGGTTACGCGGCCATGCGCATCTGTCAGTCTGCCATCATCCAGTAGTTGCAGAAGAATGTTGAAAACATCGGGATGAGCTTTTTCCAATTCATCTAGAAGAATGACTGAGTATGGATGTCTACGGACTTTTTCGGTCAGTTGGCCTCCCTCGTCATACCCAACATAGCCCGGTGGAGAACCAATGATTTTTGAGACAGAGTGTTTTTCCATGTACTCGGACATGTCGAGTCGGATCAGCCTGTTCTCGTCATCGAGAAGAAATTCTGCCAGGGCCTTGGCGAGCTCTGTTTTTCCCACTCCAGTGGGACCAAGCAGGAGGAAGGACCCGATAGGCTTGTTTTTTTCCTTAAGGCCTGCACGGTTTCTTCGAATGGCGTTGCTCACTGCTATGATGGCGTTGTCTTGCCCGATGACTCTTTTATGCAGGTTGGCCTCCATGTGAGTCAATTTGTTCTGCTCGGTTTCCTGGATTTTGTTGACAGGAATTCCCGTCCACTCTGCCACCACATTAGCAATATCCTCGGCGGTGACATTATTGTCCATCGTTGCTAGAGTTTGCTTCCAGCCATCGCGTTCTTTTTCAAGCCGATTGTCAATGGCTATAATCTCTTGGCGAACGGAAGCTACAGCCTGAAAATTTTGCTGTGTGAATTCTTCCTTTTGTTTGAGATTCAATCGATTTTTTTCGTTTTCTAGCTCCCTGATATGAGTCGGAACATTGATCAGGGCCAAATGCTTCTGTGCCCCCGCCTCGTCCAACAAATCCACAGCCTTATCGGGCAAAGCTCGGTCGGATATATGTTTTTCAGAAAGTTTTGCAGCGGTGACCAGAGCTTCATCCTTGAACAGGATGGAATGGTGTTTCTCATACCGTGACTTGAGTCCATCAAGAATCTTAATGGTACCTTCAACAGACGGCTCCTGGACCAGAACGGGCTGGAACCTTCGTGACAGGGCTTTATCTTCCTCAATGTGTTTTTTATATTCATCCAATGTTGTGGCTCCAATGCACTGAAGCTGTCCCTTGGAAAGAGCGGCTTTAAGCATATTTGAGGCATCAACCCCTCCTGCTCCTGCCCCTGCGCTAACAATCGTATGGAGCTCGTCGATAAAAAGGATGATATTTCCCTGAGCGGCGATGATCTCGTCTTTCACAGCTTTCATGCGTTCCTCGAACTCTCCGCGCATTTTTGCCCCAGCTATGAGCTCGGACATTTCCAATACTTTTACCCTTTTTCCCATCAGGGTTTCGGGCACTTCAGCGTTAACGATTCTCTGTGCCAGACGTTCCACGATAACGGTTTTCCCGACTCCCGGTTCGCCTATGATTACGGGATTGTTTTTTCTCCGGCGCGAAAGAATTTGTATGATGCGGTTAATTTCCTTTTCTCTGCCTATGACAGGGTCCAAAGCCCCCTTACGGGCCAGGTCAGTCAAGTCGGTGGTGAATTGTTCCAGAATATCGGATTTGCCTTCGGTATCTTTTTCGTTGATAGTGCGTCCACCTCGCATGGAATCAATTTCACTTTTGACCTTGTCGTAGGTGACTCCCATTTCCTCAAGCAGGGCGAACATACTACCCAGACTTTTGTCAAAGAAGGACAAAAACAAAGCTTCAAGCCCAATAAACTTATCACCTAGTATTTTTGCTTGCTCTTGAGCGGCCTTGAATAAAGCTTCTGTTTCCTTTGGAACCTGAATATGCTCGATGGCAGCACCTTGAAACTTGGGTTGATCTTTTTGTAGGATATATATTCGTTCAATAAATTTTTGGGAAAGTTCCAGGTCATGAGGGTAGGCATTTTCAAGGATTTCCGTAATCATAGAATCTTCCTGGACCAGCAGTCCAAGCAAAACAATGTCTGGAGTCAATGTGTCCTGATGCAAGTTGATCATTTCCATGGAGCCTACATTGAGGGACTCAATCACTCTGTCTGTGAAGTTACGAATATGTTGTTGCAGCATTTATCAGCTCACCGGATCAGAAGTTAATAAGGTTTTTATATGAAGCTGAACAGAGTCGCTCAATGCTTCATAATCATAGCCGCCCTCCAGCATGGAGAGTAACCGCCCATCACAAACATCTTTTGCAACCCCCATGAGCAACTCAGTCATTTTTCCAAAGCAATCAGTACTCAGTTGGATTTGAGCCAGGGGATCATTTTTATGGGCATCGAAGCCAGCGGAAATAATTATCAAGTCGGGTTTGTAGCGTTGAATTTCCGGGATCAGTTTGTTTTCCACAGCAGATAGATAATCATCATCCTCAGAGTAGGCATCCATTGGTAGGTTTAATGTGGTGCCTAACCCATCGCCTGTGCCGGTTTCTTCTTCTGCTCCAGTACCTGGATAAAAGGGATATTGGTGGGTGCTACTATAATAGATAGAGGAATCACTATAAAACGAGTGCTGGGTGCCATTGCCGTGGTGGACATCCCAATCGAAAATAAGAATTTTGTTCAACGCTTTTGCCTTTTGCGCATATCGGGCGGCAATACCCACATTGTTGAACAGGCAGAAACCCATAGCGTGATCCTGTTCTGCGTGGTGGCCCGGTGGTCGTACAGCACAAAATGCGTTGTGAATACTGCCATCAATGAGTTTGTCGATAGCCGTCAGTCCTGCTCCGGCACTCAATAAAGCGGCATCGTAAGAACTGGGAGAGATCACTGTGTCGGCATCCAAATTGCGTACATCGTTAGCGCAGCTCTGCTCAACGCTTGCTACATAGCCCGCATCATGCACCATGGCGATTTCCTCTGGCGTGGCCTTGCGGGGTTGTATTGGGATGAGGTTATTGTAGAATTCAGAAGACTCCAGCCGGTTTTGGATAGCCGTCAGCCGACCAGGGTTTTCGGGGTGTGGTTCCGTTTCATGTCGAAGATAAAAGGGATCCGATGCGTAACCGGTTTTATTCGTCATAAGAACTTTCCCGTTTCAAATGCCCTTGATAAAAATATCAAGTTGCCAGAGATTTGGACATCATCTTTGGTTAGAATATATTTTCTGTTTATGATTCTGAGGGTATCAGAATCTCTAAATTGAATCAACGAGCTTATGAATGCCACAGAAAAAATAGAGAAGTTAGTGAGCCTTAAGTCATTTGCTGAGAGCTTAGGGTTTGACGGATTCGGTGTGGCCAGTCCTGAGCTGGGTCCGGCCGGGGAGAGATTCGGCCAATGGCTGGATGCGGGTTACGATGGCGAAATGTCTTATCTAAAGCGCGGTGAGGAGAAGCGAAAAAACCCTGACCTTGTTCTGGAAGGAGTGAAGAGCATTCTTTGTTTTCGCACCAACTATTACACTATGGAAAAGGATATGAGCTATGTCGAGCATCGTGATACTGGGGACATTTCTATTTATGCTTTGAACAAGGATTATCACGACACCATCACGCCGCGCTTGCGTCAGATGGAGGAAAAAATCCAGAAAGAGTTTGAGGGATGCCGAACCCGGATTTATGTGGATACAGGGCCCATTCTAGAAAAGCCTTTGGCTCAGCAAGCAGGACTGGGCTGGATCGGAAAGCATACCAATCTTCTCACAGAGGGTGCTGGCTCCTGGTATTTCCTCTCTGAGATTTTGATGGATGTGGCTCTTCCATCATCTCAGCCGGCTGATGACCATTGCGGAACTTGTAGAAGTTGTATTGATATTTGTCCGACAGATGCCATCATTGCCCCTTATGTTCTTGATTCGAAGCGGTGTATTTCCTATCTCACTATTGAGTTGAAAGGAGTCATACCCGTTGAGTTCAGGAAAGCGATTGGAAACAGAATTTATGGTTGCGATGATTGCCAAATTGTTTGTCCGTGGAATTCTTATGCGGTCAAAACGGATGAACCAGACTTTCAGCAAAAGCAGGACACTCTAAATTTGATAGACCTGATTCAGATCAGTCAGGAAGTGTTCAGTCGAAGATTCAAAGGCAGTCCGATCAAGCGGATCAAGCGAAGGGGTTTACTCAGAAATGTGGCCGTCGCCTTGGGCAATTCCGGCAACACGCAAGCCATCCCGGTTTTGCTCAAGATGCTGGATGATGAAGAGCCCTTGATTAGAGCTCATGTGATCTGGGCTCTGGGTGAGCTTTCAGGTCCTGAGATCCTCCCTGTTATTCGAGAAAAATTGAATGACGAGAGGGAAGAGATTGTTCTCGAAGAACTGAAAGGGGTGATAGCTAGACTTGTTTGAACTCTGATCTTCAGAAGAGTTATAAACGGTTTTTAATTTCACAATGGTTTCGATGTCTCAATTTATGAAAAAAACTCAGTTTCGACCTTTTTGGGTTCTTTCTGGACTTTTTTTCATCGCCTTGGCCGTTCGCGGTATTTATTTTTACGAGCTTGCCCAGATCCCTTATTTCGATACCGTCCTTCCTGTATACGATCATTCTAATTTTGATCAGGGTGCGTTGAGTTTCGCCGGGGGCGATGGGTTGGCTCGGTCGCCTAACAACAGTTATTCTCCACTTTATAAGTATTTCCTGGGCAGTATTTATTTTCTCTTTGGTCGAAATTTTTATGTGGTTTACGGTCTGCAATTTGCGATGGGAGCCTTGGGATCGGTTTTAATTTTCCTAATCGGAAAAAGGTTGTTTGACACCCGTGTTGGTCTCTTGGCTTTTGCAGGATTTTCTTTATATTCCACGGAAATTATTTATGAAGGGATCATTCTTCGGGCGGCTTTCATCACCTTTTTGGGGATTCTTTCTTTTTATTTGTTGATCCGCTTACGCGAATCTTCAGGTCCGCTTATGCTGACGGGTTGTGCTCTGGCCCTGTCTTTATTTTTTCAATCACGTCCCAACACCTTTCTGTGTTTGCCATTTGTCATTTTTTATATTCATAAATATGTATTTGAAAATTGGGAACCTGAAAGCCGATTGAAGGGATGGGGAATGTTTTTAGTCCCCTTGTTGCTTTCGTTTATTCCTATACTGGTTCAGTGTTATCTGGTTCATGGTCGATTTGTGTTTTTTGATGCCAGTGGCCCCACTGCTTTCATGGCCGGGAACTTTCTTGATTATCCCGGCGCGGGGTTTGATCTTAAGCTCTTGGTCGATTATCAGAAAATGCATCAGCTGGAAAATTTATCCCCCGTATCTTTCATTTTTCAGCAGGTCATGATGGATCCTGTTGGGTTTTTGAAAATGATCTGGCGGAAGCTGTTTTTTTATTTCAACGATCTGGAGGGAGCCTCCAACCTTTCTATTTACCTTTACCTGGAAAACTCCAAGATATTACCTTTTATGATCAGCCATTTTTCCCTGTTTTCTGCTTTGGGGTTGATGGGGATTGTGCTGGCAGTTCAGAAGAGGGAGAAAGTTTTTCTGCTGTATGCCTTCCTGGCTAGTTTAATTCTGTCAGTGGTTCTTTTCCACGTGGTGTCTCGTTTTCGGGTTCCCTCGGCACCATTTGTAATCCTCTTTGCCGCCTATGCGGTGGGTCGGGCCTGCACTTGGTGGAGTCGAAAGGAATATATGCCTGTCGCTGTTTTTGCTGTGGTCTTTCTAGCTTTATTATATGGATTGCGCGCTCCAGAGGATTTCACCAAGGTTCGTTATGTGGATTATTGCAATTGGAGTTCCGCCTATTCAACGGAAGAAAAATGGTTTGATGTGGAGAAGGCTGAGACTTATGCAATTCAATGTCTGGAATCGAAGCGAAAGATAAATTTAGATTTGGGAGTGACTGATGCGAGCTTGGCCTCAATCTATAAACTATATGGCTCTTATTTAATTCAGCGCCAGGACAAATTAGCCGGCAAGATTTTGCAACATGCCTTTTCTGTCGACCCTTTTGATTCCGAGTTGTATCGGATGTATGCCGATTTTCAGGCTGAACGAGATAGTGCTGGTTCGGCGATCCGCCATCTTCACATCAGCCGGATTGCGAATAAAACCGATAGGGCACCACTGAGACGCCTTGTCGAGTTATATTATTCAAGCGATAGTGATCCGGGCAGAACCTTAGCGGCATTGAAGGTGGTCTTGCCCATGGAGAACGATCCGAAAACAGCTCAAAAGGTGAAGGCTGAAATTCGTCGGCTGAAAGAATTACTTGAAACAAAAAAAGAAGAGGTGAAACTTTCTGCCGCAAAAGCCCGAAAATATCTCTCGGAGGAGAAATGGAAGGCGGCTCTGGAAGAGTATGTAACGTTGAACGCATTCAATGCTTCTGATGCCAAGCTCCTCATTGAACAGGGAATGGCTTATGAATATTTAAATGATGAAGAAAGAGCACTGGATTCCTTTTATGATGCTTTGCTGATCGAAGGGGGAAATCCGGAATTGAATAAAAACATGGGTAATTATTATCTATCTGCCGGCAATCTGGTTCTGGCAATACTTCACTGGACACGATATCTGGAGACCTCACCGCAAGGTGAAGACTATTTCTCAAATCAAGAACGGCTACAATTCTATTCTCAACAATTGAAGATGAAGAGTTTGCCGAAGCAGATTTTTGGGCTTTCTCAGGAGCAAAATCGGCACCTCTATAAAATCTACCGAAATATGAAAGTTCAATTGGGTTGATAAAGCGGATTCCTGCTCAACAATCAAAACAAACCGTTGATCCTGCATGGGTTCCCGTCCTATAATCAACAAACTTTAATCGCTGGCCGCCGGGAAAATTGGCAAGGGCTTTTCATGCCCATTATGGCATGAGAGATTAGGTGCGGCTGTCACAAGCCGATAGAGTATTTGCTAGCCAGACAAAGCGATGGCTCATTATCCCTCTTTTTTTGAATAGGTTTATGGAAAAGTCAAGCGAGTACCGTTTTATAAAAGCCTGCCGGGGCGAACCGGTAGATAAAACTCCGGTTTGGTTCATGCGTCAGGCAGGCCGGTATATGAAGGTTTACCGTGATCTGAAGGAAAAATACACTTTTCTGGAACTGTGTAAGAACCCGGAGTTGGCGTGTGAGGTCACATTGCAACCTCTTGATGTGCTGGGGGTGGATGCGGCCATAATTTTTGCTGATATTCTTCTTCCCTTAGAACCGATGGGGACGGGTTTAGAGTTTTCTGCGGGTGATGGTCCCGTGATTCCGCGTCCGGTGAAAGACAGAAAAGCCGTTGAAAATCTCAAGCCAGTAAATGTGGAAGAGCAGTTGGGGTTTGTTGCCGACGCGATTCGATTAGTGAGAAAAGAAATTAACATTCCTTTGATCGGTTTTGCCGGTGCTCCGTTTACCTTGTGTAGTTATATGATCGAGGGCGGAAAGTCGAGGGAGTTCAAAACCACTAAACTAATGATGTATGAGACCCCCGACTTGTGGGAACAGTTGATGGATAAGGTGTGCACCATGCTGGTGGATTATTTGAAAATGCAGGTTTCTGCAGGAGCCCAAGCTCTTCAGATATTCGACAGTTGGGTGGGGTGTCTGGGGCCGCACGATTACGAAAAATATATTCTTCCTTACTCTCGCCGTGTATTTGAGGGACTCAAGGATACCGGAGTCCCTATCATTAATTTCAGCACCGGAACTTCTACCATGTTGGACCTGGTGCAAAAAGCCGGCGGAGATGTTCTCAGTTTTGACTGGCGCATCGAAATGGATATTGCGCGAGCCTTGTTGGGAAAAGATCAACCGGTTCAGGGAAATCTCGACCCGGTCACGCTTTTTGCTCCTTTGCCTGTAATTCGAGAACGGGTCCATGACATTCTCAAACGCTCTGGAGGGAAAGGTTATATCTTCAATCTGGGACATGGAATTTTGCAACACACACCTGTAGAGCATGTTCAGGCTGTAGTGGAAATGGTTCATGAATACCAGCATGAATGATTCGTCACTGACCGGTGTCTTCCTTATGGCACATGGGGCTCCCGAGTCTGTCGATGATATCCCGGAATATTTGAAGAACATCCGCGGAGGAACCGAGTCTACTCCAGAGACCATTCAAATCATTCGCGACCGCTATGAACAGATCGGTGGCAGTTCTCCCTTACGGGAGATCAGCCAAGAACTGTGTGCTCAACTGGAGTCTTTTCTCAACCAGCAAGGGACACAATTCAAAGTCTATTGTGGAATGCGCAACTGGAGTCCTTTTATCCATGACGAAGTAAAAAGGATGAAGGACGATGGGGTAAAAAAAGTAGTCGCGCTTTGTCTAGCTCCACAGTTCAGCACTTGGAGCACGCGGTTATATTTCAATGTTTTTAAGAAAGCTTTAAAGAGCTGCGATGCCGAGAGTTTGGATGTGAGCTACATAGGCAGTTGGGCAGACCACCCACTTCTTATTGATGCATTTGAAGAGAGATACCGGGCAGCCCTTGAAAAACTGGGGCCGAATGCAGAAGATTCGGTGCACACGATTTTCACGGCTCATAGTATTCCTGCTGAATCCATAGAGCGTGGTGACCCTTATGCGGAGGAGTTTGACAAGACCGTTAAGAAGCTTGTGGAACGGGTTCAACCGAAGCGCTGGTATAAAGCTTACCAAAGTCAGGGGATGATACCAGTTCCCTGGTTGGGGCCGACAGTAGAATCGGTTTTAGATAAGATCGCTAGGCAGGGATCGAAAACAGTTTTAATGGTTCCGGTTGGTTTTGTCTGTGATCACGTAGAAATTTTGTTCGATATTGATATAGAATTTAAAAAATATGCCAGCGAGCGTAAATTGAGTTTGCACCGCACCGAATCATTAAACCTATCCCCAACATTTGTTGAGGCATTGGCCTCCGTGACTTGGGAAAACCTGGTTTAATCGACCAAAGCACCATTCTAAATTCTCCAAATGAATCTTGAAAATTTAAATCCGCAGCAGTTACAGGCGGTGCGCCATAGTGAAGGGCCGCTGATGGTCGTGGCAGGGGCGGGCTCGGGAAAAACACGTGTCATCACTTGCCGAATCGCAAATTTACTTCAGGAGGAGGGGGTTACTCCTGACAGCATTCTAGCGATTACCTTCACTAATAAGGCCGCTGGGGAAATGAAGGAGCGTGTCCGGAATATGCTGGACCTTCGTGGAGCCTCCCCTTGGATCAGTACCTTCCATTCTTTTTGTCTGAGAATTCTGAGAAAGCATATATCGGAATTAGGTTTCTCCAACGATTTTGCTATTTACGATACGCAGGATCAGTTGACTCTGATCAAGCAGTGTATGAAGGCGGCAGAGATCAGTGCTGACGCGTTCCCTCCCAAAACTCTTCTCAATCATATTAGTGGATTCAAAAATGATTTTCTAAGGCCAGAAGATTTGAAGCTGGATGATATGCCTTATGGGAACCAACTCAAGGCGGCTGGTCTTTATCCTGTTTATCAAGCGGCACTGAAAAAAAATAATGCTTTGGACTTTGACGATTTACTGGTTCTAGCGGGCAGGTTATTTCAGGACGTTCCTTCTCTCAGGGCTCACTACAACGATAAGTTTCAACATATCCTGGTCGATGAATTTCAGGATACAAATGCAGTTCAGTACGGACTGGTACGTTTACTATGTCAGTCGCATAACAATATATGCGTTGTGGGTGATGATGATCAGAGCATTTATCGTTGGCGAGGAGCAAATATAGAAAATATTTTGAAGTTTGAAAATGATTTCCCCGGGACAACAGTGATCAAGCTTGAGGAAAACTACAGGTCTACGCAAAATATTTTAAACGCAGCGGGAAGTGTGGTGAGGGAAAACAGGAATCGTAAGGATAAAACATTGTGGACGCAAAATGAAACGGGCTCGCCGGTGTTGTGCTACAGAGCTGCAGATGAAACGGCTGAGGCAGAATTTGTTTGCGAAAAAATTCAGGAACTGAACCGCGACGAGGGTTTCAGTTTTAATGATATGGCTATTCTTTACCGTACCAATGCTCAGTCCCGAGTATTGGAGGATATGTTGAGGCGGCAGGGGTTACCTTATCAAGTGATAGGGGGACTGCGATTCTATGAAAGAAAAGAGGTTAAAGATGTGCTCGCATACATGCGGGTGGTTCTGAACCCGAGTGACTCTGTTTCTTTAAAGCGAATCATCAACGTTCCTGTCCGAGGCATAGGCAAGACCTCGTTGGAAAAAGTAGAGGAATATTGCAGGGAGAAAGGGATAACGCTTCTGGAAGGTTTGCGCGATAACGGGCAGACCAGATTGACAGCCCCTGCTGCTGGCAAAAAGATCGCCCAATTTCTGCAAATTATTGATGATTTGAGTGCCACCTTTCGGCAGGGCAATCCTCTGGAGCTTTTGACTGAGGTGATAGACCGGTCGGGGTATGGAGAAATGCTGAAAAAAGAGGATACCCGCGAGAGTAAGGGGCGTATTGAAAACCTGAATGAGTTATTTTCCGCAGTGGAACAATCTGTTGAGAGTGGGGAGGGTTCCCTGCAGGAATTTTTAGATTCGGCTTCTCTAGTGGCTGATCTGGATAACTTTGATGATGAGCGCGGAGTTCTTCCATTGATGACCCTGCATACCTGCAAAGGATTGGAATTTTCTTCGGTATTTTTGGTTGGTATGGAAAACGGACTCCTCCCTCATGCTAGTTCCATGTCGGAACCTGAAGAGTATGAAGAGGAGAGAAGGTTGTGCTATGTAGGTTTTACCCGGGCCCGAAAAAAACTATTTGTCACCCATGCCACCCAAAGAAGAATTTATGGCACTACTTTTAATTACCAGCCATCGGATTTCCTGCTCTCTATTCCTGATGAAGTCATGGTCCGTGAATCCAGCGGATTCAGTAATAAACCCACATCTCAATATGGCAGCAGACTTAGTGGGGGGCGTGAGGCGACTGTTCCCTATCAGGACAAAAGAGACGATGGTTATTCGATAGGAACAAAGGATGGCGCATATTCAATCGGGACAAAAGTTTTGCACGCGAAGTTTGGGTCGGGAATAGTGCTCAACCTTTCGGGCAATGAAGAAAATTTAAGTGTGGAAGTATTTTTCAAAGCACCTCATGGAAAAAAGAAACTCTCAGTGAGCCACGCCAAACTGATTATTATTTAAGGTAACGGCGTACTATGAGAGTGTGTGCTAGTCGGAATTTATAGATTGTTTTAAAATAGATTCCAGTTTTGCCTTTGCCCCCGCAGCAACCCTTAAGTTAAGTACGATCCCATCAGGAGTATATTCTTCCTTAAATACCAGAGCATATTTTCGTATTTCCTGAATGAGCTTGGTCTGAGAGTGCTGGAGTTCGAGGCGGTATGGGGCAAGATTTTTCTCATAGTGGTTGACCATTTGTTGCCGGAGTGAGTCAATGCCTTGTCCCGTGTTGCTGGAAATACCGATGGAGTTTGGATGGGCATGAAGGGCTCGGTCAAGAGTTTCGGTCTCAGGTAAGGCATCAACTTTATTAAAAGCGAGAATAATGTCTATATCATCAACTCCCATCTCACTCAGAAGGTCATCAGCGGTGCGCATCTGTTTAGCATACTCGTGATGGCTGATGTCCACGACATGTATCAGCAAGTCGGCATCGCGAACTTCGTCCAGAGTGCTCTTAAACGAAGCGACAAGGTCATGAGGCAGTTTGTCGATCAGCCCAACAGTGTCTGAGAGCAGTACCGGGTAGGGAAAGTTTTTCTTTATCTTGCGCACGGTCGAGTCCAGAGTGGCGAAGAGTTTGTCTTCGACCAGAGTGTCGGCACCTGTCAGGCAATTCATCAATGTCGATTTCCCGGCATTGGTGTAACCGACTAATGCAACTTTATAAGTTCCCTGCCTGTTTTTTCGCTGAGTCTTTTTTTCTTTATCGATTTGAATGAGTTTTTTTTCCAGTTTATGGATTTCATTGCGGATCATTCGTTTGTCCAACTGGATCTGTGTTTCCCCAACGTCCTTCATGCCAATTCCACCGCGTTGTCGGGAAAGGTGATCCCACAGTCCAGTGAGACGAGGAAGGGAGTACTTCATCCTTGCTAACTCAACCTGGGTTTTCGCTTCACGGGTTTGAGCATGATCGTTGAAAATTTCCAAAATGACCCAGGGCCGGTCCATGACCCTGCATCCTAGAATGCTTTCCAGCTCGCGGTTTTGGCGGGGTGACAATTCCTCGTCAAAAATGACCACTTCGGGATCATGGTGCTTGACGGCCAGTCTGAGTTCTTCCACTTTGCCGCTTCCCAAAAAAGTTTTGGAATTAATCTTTGCCAGGTGCTGGGTCAAAGTGGCGACAGGATCATAATTGGCAGTGGTCGCAAGACCCTTAAGTTCCTCAAGTGAAATTTGAGAGGACTGGATGCCCGGCAAGCTAACCCCTACCAATATGGCTTTTGGCTTTGAGGTCTGAGCGTTTATGTGAGTCTTGTTTTCAGATTTCATGGATGAATCGGAGTATAACGTATATCGGGATGTGAAAGGGAGGCATTTTGTAGAAATAAAATTGAGGCAAAAAACCGAGAAAAGAAGGAATTCGTCAGGCTGGAGGTTTTTTCAGGTCTTTCGCAATAGCGGCTTTTAAATTGATATATTTGGTATTCATATCATCTAATCTTTGGACAAGAACCTGAATCAGTTGTGTCTGGAATTTCTTTTGAATGCTCAGGTTAAAACTTTCTATGACTTCTTTAGAAA
>JAJDBH010000022.1 GCA_029261455.1 Nitrospinaceae bacterium | reverse complement strand
GAAGACAAAATTAATAATCTCCGTAAAAAAAGATTTGTCCTAAGCATTTTTTTCCAAGCATAAAAATATTCCTAACTAATATCAAAGTTGATGATCAGAAAATCAACTATGATAAATTTATGATAGAAATTATCCAAAAGGACAGATTTTATCGAAGTGATGGAATTTATAGAACGCCTAAAACTATCTGAAAAGTAAGCAGATAAGAGAAACCAGCCTGTAATCAACAACTTCCTAAAAACGCCAATTTGTAATTCGTAATCAGTAGGTCGGCGGTTCAATTCCGCCCGCTGGCTCCATAATATCAAGGTGTTATGAGCTTTCTCATAGCGCCTTTTTATTTTAGTAGACAGATAGTAGACAGCTGCGCCCAACTTATGAATCCGAATAGTTCAATTTGTCATTTAGATTTCTAACTCTTAATCAGTAGATCCTCGGTTCAATCCCAAGACGGATTACCATAAAAATTATGGATTATGTCTTTAAGGCATAGCCCCTTTTTATTTGTATAGGTACTATGTAGGCAAATTGATTAAAAAAGGTTAGAGCTGAAAAGTATCAAGAAGGTGTTTGCTCATCGCCCTCAGGAAGCTGTAAAAATTTTAACACACTATGATTCCTCTCGATAAACGGGTAAAATCCGACAACAGAACTTTACTTTACATACCAACACATAAGTAACCATGAAGAACATATTTAAAGGATATTACAGACCAACTAAGGAAGAGTTTGACACTCTTTGGGATAATGCGATTTTTATTTTTGATACCAACGTCCTTCTAAACCTATATCGCTATCAATCGTCAACAAGGGACTCTTTGTTTAAAGTCATTGAAGATTTAGTTAACCGTGTTTGGATTCCATATCATGTTGGGTTAGAGTTCCAAAGAAACCGATTAAAGGTAATTGCCGCACAACATAAGCGTTATTCTGAGGTGCAAAATACCGTATCGAGGCATGTTTCTAATATGAAAAATGATTTAAACGGCCTTCAGCTAAAAAAGCGGCACAGCCACATTAACCCAGATAAATTAATTGAAAATATTGAAAAAATTGAAAGTGATTTTCTTTTAGAATTAAAGGAGCTTGAAGAGAAAAGCATTAGTGTGAACTCGGATGATGAAATACGGGATAGAATTGATAAGTTATTTAACGGGAAGGTTGGTAATCCTCCATCTGGGCAAGCTGATTTAGATAACCTATTTAATGAAGCTAAAGAGAGATATGATAAAGCTATCCCTCCTGGTTTTGAAGACTCCGAAAAAGATGATAAGTCTCCCGATGAATTCACATATGCAGGTATAACTTATAAGCGAAAATACGGTGACATTATTATCTGGAAACAAATAATTGGTCATGCGAAGAAGGAGTCACTAAAAGATGTCATTTTTATAACGGATGATACCAAGTCTGATTGGTGGTGGAAAATAGATAGTAATGGGGAAAAGACAATTGGAGTTAGGCCTGAATTAACAGATGAATTATCGCGAGAGGCTGGTGTAGAAAGATTTTTCGTTTATAAGACTGACGGTTTTCTAAGGCATGCCAACGAAAAGCTCAATACAGAAGTGACTAGAGAGGCAATCGAGGAGGTAAGAGAAGTATCTGTTGCACGGCGTTTTGGTCTCCGCGACCATCGACAACTGGCCAAGACCTCCGAGAGAGCTGTTTTCAAATGGCTGGAAAATAAATTCCCAGATTTAGAGGAAAATCAAGGGGAGTTTCCAGACTTTATAGCTCATCAAGATAATATAAAGTATGGGTTTGAAGTAAAATTAATCCGAGATCCACAAACAACAATACATCGACTTAGGGATATAATTTTCCGTGCTGCCTTTATGCTCAATATGAAAGAATATTATGAGTTTGCATTCATTTTTGTTGTGCTAGATGAAGCTGCTATTAGTGAGACTATGCATTTAATTAAAAGAAGAATCCCAAAAATAGAAGGAAACATAAAGGTTATTGTGGGTAAGGCCGAAATCGATGAAGGTAGCAATTCAGTATATGAATTTATACCTTACGAGGAAATACATATCCGTAATTGCATATGATGCACATTGATGATATTGGCCCGTCAAAGGATCACCCATTGCAGTTTATAAAACTCATTTTTTATATACCTAAACAATGATTAATGAACAAACAGCATTAGCTACCTTAGAAGCAGCATTAGCATTTAAGCTCCTTGGCCCATCTGCTGCCTATTTTGGTGAAAAGACCAGATCTTACTTGGAGAAAATAGGGGAAATAAATGTTGGTCGTATATTCAATCATGCAATCACTCTGTTAGGGCCGAATATTGATGACAAAGGAGAAGTTCCTTCAAAAGTTCTTAAGTCAATTATCCAAGAGGGTGTTTTTTGTGAGGATGAACTAACAACTGCGTATTTTGGTGGTGTTTTAGCTTCTTCAAGATCGTCAAACCCCCAAAATGATATGGGAGTGACCTATTCTTCGTTATTAGGTAGACTTTCAACCTATCAAATAAGATCTCACTATATTTTTTGTCAAATGTTTATGAAGTGCTTTGGAACTGAAAAAATTAATTTTGGCATGGAAGAAGAACGGTTAAAAATGAAATTGTTTGTTCCGTTTGAGATTTATTCGGTTGCCATGGATTTCAAACCAATGAATTTTTGGGAATACCAGACTATTATTGAACATGTTCTCCTTGGCTTATTGAATGAGAATTTGATTGGTAGGAATTACGGATATGGTAAACGAGCAGATTTAGATGAGAAATTAAAGTGTGGGTTACCAGAGGATTTCAATGGGTTTTTAGTTACCCCATCCGGGATGTGTGCTGAATTATTTTTGTGGGCCCATGGTCGCAGTGAGCTTAGAACAGCTAATTTTATAAGCTATCAAAACACTTTTCCAATTAGGGAAGACATTATTATCTCAGACGGTTATGTAGGCCATTTTGGATAACCTTCCTTATAAATAATCCACAAACGGGTTATTTTGAGTTAGCCCATATGAGCTATTTATTGACAAATGATAGTTATTTATAGCATTATTGGTGCCGTACAGTCGTGTCCTTATTGGCATAGCAAGGATTATTTATACTTGTGGCCCTTAGGGTTTTATGTGAGAATGATTTTTCCTCTAAATTAAGTTCGCCTATAAGGCTACGCTTGTTTTGCGTTAAGCGTATCGGAAAATTGAAGTGTTACGCTCACTTAGGCAGTGGCGTTACTTATATGTGGGGATAACCAGATAAAGGGGGTAAAGCTTGCCCTCGTTTTGCCGATCATAATAATGACGAGTAAAATAGTGCCTACCTACAAGTGCAGAAATAGCTCAGTTTGCGATGTGCGTTCTATCAAGCGCGGATATATATTGTATATATGAAGACCCTTTACAAAAAAATTAAAGAATTTATCGTTTTCAAGCAACTTGGATACTTTTTCGAGTATTTAATGCATTTGGGAAAGCGTGATCAGGCGTACTTGAAAATGTTAGGTAAACTTAAAAAACGAGGGGCGCCTAAGGTGTTTGCGAACTCATCGCCAAGCCATGCAATAGATTTGATCGAAGACCTTTTAACAAATACGGTTCCAAGTGATTATATCGGCATATATGCGGGTGTTTTGAACCGTAAAGCATTTGGAAAACATTCGGTGATCAAAGCTATCAACAATATTTTAGATGATGCCAAGAGTAATGTAGAGCTCAGGATTATTCTTGAAAGACGTCCTCCACAGCAGGATGACGATGTTGCTTTAGGGGAGGAGGATAGCTTCCTAGATATGGAGAAGTTTTATCGTAATCCCTTCTATCAAGAAGTTTTGTTGCCTAGGCTTGGTAAAAATAAGCGTGTTTCGTTAAGAGTTATGAAAGAATCTGCTTTAGAAGTAATGAAAGCGAAGGGCCAAGCGAATGCTCATATAATTACTACAAATAATTATAGCTTTAGGGTTGAAACAAGTGACGCTAAAGCAGAGGCTTATGCATCTTTGAATGACGAAAACCTTGGAAAAGAAGTGCGGGCAGCTTTCAATGTGCTATGGAAGGATCTCTCAGAGGAAATGGGTCCTTTTGAAAATAGCTTGAAAGAAGAATTTACTGCATGCCCGAATTAAATGCACTTGTCCTTGGTTTTCTGACCTTCCTGAAAGATTACCATCTTCTTTTTTTCGATCTTAATACATTCTACATAGGGGCTGTGGGCACTGCTGCGTTAGGAGGGTTATCGGGAATCGCCATTCAGCAGGCCGGCAAAGATTCTGACGCTTTATTAAAAGAGACTAGTGCTATAGTCGATCTTTTAGATAAAAAAGTTCAAGAAGATAGCAAGGGTGAAATTGACACCTTACTGCGGACGGTGAGAGCTGGTTATCTTGATTCAAAAACAACTAGATATATTAAATTTGGTTACCACTGCCAATGCGTTTTTAGGGTAGTTACCTATGCCTTAATTGGGCTATTTTTAAACTGGCAAGGTAAATTAATTGCGTTTGGAGGACCAGATGTTGCGGCTAATGTATTTCACAAATTTGCTTGCTTAGCTGTAACTTTTGGTCAAATTATTTTAATATTTTTAATAGCCCACGCATTAATTAGTCTTTTGCGGTTAAGAAGGGGGCTCCGTGAATCTTATGAATTTATCCACTCAACATGGGGCAAGGTCTTCTCCCTATTCGGATCGGCAAACGTTCACAAGATTTTAACAAGTATGCAAGATTGTGGTAACGAAATACGGAAACAAGAAAGTGAAAATAAGTAGGTATTCATTTAAGCATTAGTTCCAAAAAGGAAACGGTAATACACTTGGGACTAGTGGGGAACTGGGGCTACTTATTTTGAATAAATGAGTTGTGATTTGTATTTTAAAAATCAGTGTTGGGACACTGGGGGTGAACTGCCCCACAAGCCCCACTGAAACTTTCCGCTGAAGCCTCTAATCCTTTCATAAATCAGCTATTGCCCCACTGCCCCGTCCCATTGGATTTGACTTGATGTCTCACCCTCGTATTCCAAGACCTTTCCTTTAACAGCATAAAAACGTGGTCGCCCTTCTAACCCTGAGATAGTCCACTTGCATTGAAGCCGGTCTCCCTCGTTAATATATAGAAAGCCCTTTTTTCTTAATTCATCAAGTACTTCTTTATAATTTAACCCGTTGCATGCTTCCCTAAATCCACTTTGGGTAAAAAGATACATGCTTTCATTTTTGTCGATATAACCCACCAACTCCCTTATTTGAGAAGATTGCTTATAGTTTTCGGTATCTCCAAATCTACTTTGATGTCTTACTATAAACTCTTTGATTACATTTATCCCTTTAGTGGAATAGGATTGGCTATCCTGCCCTTTTAGCCATGCATTTCTTATGTGAATAACTGCATTTTTAATGTCTTCTCTTTCAAATGGGAGAATGCCAAGTTCGTTAGCCAAATTCCCCGCAACCGAAACCAAAGCCAATCGTTGCAAAGCCCGAACTAGTTCGGGCTGAAGGTCACTAATTTTTAATTCATCAATTATCTTTTCAAATTCACCTTTAATAAATCTTCTTAGTAGCGAAAAGTTATTAAACTGGTCGATTATTGCTTTTAAATAAGCTGGGCCAGCAGTTCCATAATAATTCGAGCACTCTCTTTTAATCTCTATTGCAAGCGGCCCCCCTGTAATTCGAGCGTTCGGATTAAAGATTCCATCTTTAATAGGAATATCCATCAATCGGATCTTTTGTCCTGCTCTAGCCGTTTTACCCTCCTCTTCAATTTTTTGCTGGGCTGAAATTTCTCCCGTTGAAAGAAGTAAAATATGCCATGAACGGGATTCCCTAATGCCCCTATCGGCATTCATAGCCACTTTACCTTGACCTCCTGTAACATCATAAATGACCTTTCCAAAGTCTTTGGCGTTACACGTCCCAGCTTCATCTAAAATTAAAATCCCATCATTATGAGAAGCAGCTAAACCCTCTAAGGCATTATGTGTGGTATTCCACTTGCGAACGTAAGCTTCCTTTGCTGCTTCTGACGGATCAGCTCCACAGCCCCAAACACTTGCGGCTAATTGGGCTGCGGTTGTTTTTCCATGAGAAGAACGTCCATATAGATGAAATCCTCCTCCTTCTAAACCTGCGGCTTTAAGCAAGAGGCCTGCAAAAGAAACACAAAGGCAAAAAATTAGATATGGATGGTCTTGGGCAAGATAAACTACATTGTTTTGCCAATCTTCCAAAGTTCCCTTTGATTTAATTGTTGCGGCTGAAGGACTATGTTTTTCTGGCTGAAATACACATTTTTCACCTTTCTCATTGCTTATAACTTGGTTGGGTAATACATAGATAAGTCGTCCATTTGGACTTGCCAACCAACCCACTTGAGGGACAGAGGTTATCCTTGTTGTAGGATTAAATTGTCCTAAATACTTTAAAAAGTGTTTTTCGTTTCCGGGAATGATATTCAGACCTTGTGAAGCTAAATCTTGAGCCAGCTTATTTCCATTTTCATGAAAACGTTCTTTGGGAATTGATTGTTGGTGATGTTTGTTATCGGAGTCTACCCACTCAACCAGGGCACCCCATGATTTGTTTTCAATGCTTCGAGTTCTTGCAGAAACCCAACAGGGACTTGATATAGGTATTTCAGGTTTCTTTTCATCGGAAGGGACAAACTTAACACCATTAAGCGACAAATCAAATTCATAAGGAATCTCAATATCTTCCCAAGGTTTTGGTTCATGTCTTTCAGGATTATTTCTTTGATCTGAGCTAAAAACCCCATCAACCTTTGAAACTAAGATTTCATCAGGCCACGGATCAACATTGGTTAAATTCCACTCTCTAGTTTTTTTAAGAACCTTTTCATAAGAAAAGCCCTTAGCAATTAACTTCCCAATATATGGAAGACCCACCTCATGCCGTTCCCCATCTTGACAGGATTTTGATGGAGGCTTTGAATTCTTCGGAGGCGTTTTAGCGCAAGAAAGTGAATTAGTTTTACTTGTATTAGGTCTTGGAGGGATTGGGTTTGCGGTTGATGGATCAAACAATATTCCAGAGTGTCGGAACGATTCAAAAAACCCATCATAGGGACAGCTTGGAAGATAGTACAACTGAGAAGGTTTTTTCCCACATGTATCAAGTATCCCTCCAAAAAGATCATTGAAGTGATTAAAAACACTTTCGACCTGTGAAGGAGTAAAAGGAGCGTTAAATGGTATAATTACTCTCCATTTAGGATTTTCTGGTTTATGGGAATAGGTGGTGTGAGCGAAAAATTCAAGTTCCTTTAATGTTTCTTCTATGAGTTCACGCTTCACCTCACCTGTATCAATATCCAGAGCAAGTCCTGTAACACTTTCTACATTCTCATTGGTTCTTCCCTCGGATGGTTTAAAGACGACAGAAATCCATCCCGGACCATCTTTTTCTTCACTCCTTTGCTGTTTGTCCGTTGGGTACAGCAAATGATATTCCTCAAAGGTAAGCTTCCCCCGGCTTCTGTCTGGACTGGAAAAGGACTCGCAAAATTCCCTCCAGGTTTTTTTGGAATATTTAGGTTTATTATCAAAACGATTATCCACCGTTGAGAAAACAAATTCCTTTTTAGAGTTATCATGATTTAAATTGGAAGGCGTTTTGTTCATTTTGCCTTCCTATTTTTTTGGACTTTCCCAGTGTCGCTTGTGGATTGTCTAATTCTAGATTTAACATAAGCTCTTAAAGTTGAGGGTTCGTATTGAACCTTTCTATCTCCAACACGAACAAAAGGAATTCGTGCTCCAGCCCAACGGTCACGTTCAAGAAAGGCTTTACTTACCCCAAGGTATTCTGCGGCTTCTTTAGTGCTGAGTAGCTTGTCATCCATCATTAACCTCCAAATTAGTATTAAACTGTTGGAAGCTAATCTAGGATATTTGCTTAGGGAGAGATAGATACATATGCAAGTGGAGTTGCATATGTATCAAAATGGAAGAACCCGTTTTAAAAGAGAATACCTTTAGGTGAGTTTTTTAGAACGCTATAAAAAAACCGCTCTCTTGCTTTGCTGCTATAGGGATGCAACTCCTCTAACTCCTCTTTTGAAAGGCTTTTTATAAATGATCTGATTGCATCTATTTTTTTTGCAGGTGGGTTCGAATAATAGATTTTACGAAATTTCTTATCTAATTGTCTTCTGCCCATATGTCTTTTATCAACGGCCTTTTTATTTCTTATTGATATGGGGCTATTGCTTTTATTGTCCGGGTCTTCCTTTGGAGGATTATTTAGAAATTTATCTGCCAGACTTAATGCCCCCAATGAATTAAAGGCTAGTGCTTTAATCGAATCAAAAAGTTCATTTCTTTCCTCTATGCTGCTATCAGTTTTTAATTGATCTTCTAAATCAATGGCAACACCAATTAACATTAAGCTTAGTATCGCTAAGTACTCATAATGTCTTGCGCTTGGAAATCTTTTTGGATGATCTATGTTTATATATTTTAATTCTTTGGCAAGCATGGTGGAAGGAGTTTGATTATTTACTTCTTTATAGTTTTCAAAGTCAGCGTCTAATGTGAAATCTTTTTCTCCCCTTTTAAACAATTCAAATACTATTTCATTGGTTTTTATTTCTCTAATCCTATTTATATCTAAAGCCCCAAATTCAATTGTTTCAATTGATCGATTCTTTAATAAGTCTTTTGCCGCCTTTGAAATGTATTTAAACTGTTCTTTAAAAAGTCGTTTGGGGACATCTCCCTTTAATGAGCCATTAATATTGAATGCAGGAAAACAATAACGCATGAATTATTTAATCAAATAGATAATTATTAATGGCAATTCGAATTAAAACGAATTAATCGTTAATTGATCAATTATTAGGAAACTTATTAGGCGGGGCCAACAATGTCAAACTATTTCAAACAACTTCCAAAGCTCTCTTGCGCCTTACGGTCTTCTTATGGCCTCCTTCCAACAGAATCACCTTTTTGGGTTCGTCCTTGTTTGAAAATTCTAGCAATGAGTCGGCGATTCTTTGCATAGGGCCTCGAAGCCTATCTATGTCTGAAATGATGTAACCTGCCGTTACATCGTCCTTCATTTTATGATTGACCAGCCTTTTAATAGCATAGGCAGAAATATCCAAACTATCGGCGATTGTAATGAAGGTTCTTCTTAAATCATGAATGGTAAATTGAACATTCGATTGATCAATAACCTTATTGATTTGGCGTTTCGGTTCAATTAAATACCCTTTTCCATCCTTTCCCGGAAATACATATCCATTAACAGCCAATTCTTTTCTTTCGGTTAATAGATTGATTAAGAAATCAGAGAGAGGCAAAGTTAATGGCTCATGATTCTTGGGGTCTGGAATTAACAAAGTCCGATCCTTTAGATCAATATTCTTCCAAAGCAATTGCGCAGCTTCCTGTCTTCTCAATCCAGTAAATAGAAGAACCAATAGAAAATCAGCGACAATATGAAACGATTCTTGGTTTTCCGGTTTCTTTAACTCATAGACCGCTTCAAACCATGCTGGCAATTGATGTCTTTTGATAACGGTTTGCCGTCTCTTTTTTGGATGCCATGCACGGGTTAAGGTTAAGACCGTAACAGGATTATCTTTAATTAATGGATATCCATCGTCATCGGTGTAACGGGCTTGGGCAAAATTAACAATAGAACGAAGGGTTCTCATTGAAAGGTCGGCATAATTCTTACTTCCCTTTGCCCCAAGTTCTTGGTGTCGCACAGAAACCATTTTTCGAGTGATATTAGCTAACGGCTTATCCTTCCAATCAGTCAGCTTAGATTTGATGACCAATTCGTAATCATAGAGTGTACGAGCATTAAGATGTTTTCTTGCCTTTTTGAACTCTTCAAAGGCTTGCCAAAGAGTGGTTGATAAAACCGCTTTCTTTTCCTTTTCGGCTATGGGGTCAATGCCTTGTGCAATCCGTCCTAACATCTTTTGGGCTTCTCTTCGAGCTTGCTCAACGGTGAGAACGCCATAAGGTCCAAGAGTGATTCGCCGGACTTTTCCTTTGATCCGTTTTTCAATAACGAAAATTTTGGAACCGGATGGATAAGCTTTGACAGCAAAACCCTGTAGAGAAGTATCCCTTAGAAAAGTCGGGTTTTTAGAAGGACAAGGAAAGCGATCTACCTGGGTTTTTGTGATCTTTGTTTTTCGATTTATGGAAGCCATGAGTTTTGTACGACCGACCGACTGATTACATTAAAAAGTAGACGCATGGTAGACAGTAGGCGTCAAATTAGTAACGGCAGTCTAAAACAACTTCCAAGAGCAATGCAAGGGAAAGGTTGATTTGTAGGCACTTTGCGGCGTTCTTCAAAGAATTTAAAACTTCTTAAAAGCGTCAAAAGTCATCTTCGTAATCAGTAGGTCGGCGGTTCAATTCCGCCCGCTGGCTCCACGACTCGCCATCAAGGCCGCCCCACCCAGTTTATTCCTTTCCGGTTCAATGTTTCTACCCTTTGCGGTATCTTGGGGTCCCATAATAATGGGAGGCCAAGATGGATAGAGCCTAAATAGGGAAATCAAACCTTAAAGGGGCTGATCTAGCTGGGTAGGAACGCTAATGGGAAGAATAATGTAAAACTCACTGCCTTCGCCGACAGATGTTTCCAATCCTATTGAACCATTCATCGCCTCAATCAGTTTTTTTGATATGGTCAGGCCTATCCCTGTTCCCTCGATTTCACTATTTTCTGCTCCCAGCCTGTCAAAAGGTTCGAACACATAATCAATTTTTTCATTGGGAATGCCAACACCAGTATCTTTAACATTAATTCGAAGATAGTCTGCATCCTGAATTTCTATTGTAAGAGTTACAGAACCCTCGCTGCGATTATATTTTATTCCATTGGAAATCAGATTGAGCAATACTTGTTTCAATCGAGTTTTATCTCCTAGAACAAAAATCTCCTCAGGGGAATATGTGTTGTCAATCAATACTATATTTGATTGTTCCGATAAAGGGCGGGCTAAAGAAATTAAGTCCTCCAATAAATTGGCTATGCAAATAGGTTCAATGGATAAGCTCAATTTTTCTGATTCAATATGGGATAGATCCAGCATATCGTTGATCAAGTTCAGCAAATGCCTACCGGCTTTAAGAATCTGTGAAACCCTAAATTGATGTGACTCTGAAAGAGGGTCTTTGGTATTCTCATGCATCAACTGAGAAAACCCGAGAATCGCGTTCATAGGCGTCCGCAGTTCATGGCTCATTCTGGCAAGAAACTCTGTTTTAGCTCTATTATTCTGTTCGGCTTCCACCTTGGCCTTACGCAATTCCAAATTTTGGATGCACTGCGTTAAAACAATTGATGATAGAGCATTCTTAGGCAAATAGTCTGAAGCACCACATTTAATTGCTTTCGCCGCTAGAAGTTCGTCACCCTCTCCGGTCATTATAACAATAGAAGCATCAGGGTCAGTGTCGAGAATCTTTTCTACTACTTCGATTCCATTGATATCCGGAAGGTTGTAATCAACAAATACCCAATCAAATTGACCTTTCTCAAATTCATCAATGCCTGTTTTTCCATAAGCACACTCCTGGATATCATAAGAAATACGGGTCGTATTTAAATAACGCCGAAAAGCAGACCGATCCAATTTATCATCATCAATCAAGAGCAACTTAAAGGTCTTATCCATTCCCTTACCCTATGGTGAAAAATTAAATTGTTTTTAGAGCCTTTTACTGGCTACACTTCTTCCAATACATAAAGTCCCTAGAAAATTTTTATCCGAGCCCTTTTTAAATACCATCTCATCCGAAACATCCCACATACCAAAAGCATCGACAAGAATAGTTATGCAGGGCATTTCCTCACAAAGACTGGATTCCTTATTGGTCTTAAAGCTAATTTCAAGATTGTTGGTTGCCATAGGCCCTACACCTTGAGTGGCTAATTGAGGCAAAATAGAGTCTATATCCTCCGAAGCTATAATACTTACTAGGGGTTTTCCCACCAATTCTTCAGAACTGTATCCCAGCATTTCAAAGGCTGAATTTGCAAATGTGATATTTCTTTCCGGGTCTAACTGAAAAACCAGATCGGATATCTTTTCTACAATGTTACGGTACTTTTCTTCGCTGGCAACGAGCCTTGATTCAGCTTCCCTAGCTCGAGCTTCCAGTTTATGGACCCGAATGGCATTTTTAATGCACCGACCCAATGAACTCGCAGATAAATTATTTTTAGGAATATAATCCGCAGCTCCATTTTTCAATGCCTGCACCGCCAATAATTCATCCCCCTGTCCGGTCAAAAATAAAATGGGAGGGCAACGATATTCCGCCAACATCAATTTTTTCAAGAATTGAATTCCATCACTATCCGGAAGTTGATAATCGAGAAAAACACAATCGAAATGGTTGTTTTCGATTTCCAAAAGACCTCTAGCGCAATCATGGGCTTCCAGTATTTTCGCTTCTGGCATTTCAGTTGCTAAGTATCGGCGAATGGCTTTCCGGTCTGTTGCATCATCTTCTATGTGTAGAAACACTTTTTCTTTTTTCACAACCTTATTCCTGACTAGGATATTCACATAAAGACCAATAGGCCTCCAGAGTTTTCATGGCATCCTTAAACTGAGTGGTGTCTATGGGTTTCAATATATAACCAGAAACATTCAGGTTATATGCCGCTACCTTATCCCTCTCTTCATCAGAGGTTGTCAGCACAAAAACCGAAATAGATTTCAATTCAGGATCTTTTCGAAGTTCCTGAAGAAATTCGATCCCATTCATTTTTGGCATGTTCAAATCCAGTAAAATCACCTGGGGCGGTGGAACTATTGAAGGGCCAACTCCATTTCCTCTCAACATGAGCAAAGCTTCCTCTCCATTTCCAGCTACATGGAGAGGGTTACTAATATCGTTCTTTTTAAATGCTCGTTGAACATTTTTCACATCTATTGTATCGTCCTCTACCAGAAGAAAATTCATTTTCCTATCAATAATCATGCTTAAATTCCTTTAACTAAAAATTGACTTTAAAATATTTCAAAAAATTTATACGGGTCCTTTAGGCCATAGAATATGAAAAGTGGCACCTATGCTATCAGTTTGAAGTATGCCAATCTTCCCATCTTGACTTTCTACAATTTTTTTAACAATAGATAACCCCACGCCGGTATTTTCTTTGTCGTCCCGGGCTTGAAGCGTTTGAAATATTTTAAATACTTTCTCACTGTATTCAGGAAGAATGCCCGGTCCATCATCGGCAACAAAAATTTCTACAAACCGGGTATCTTCTTCCGAATCACGAGCCGAAATTTTTACCGTGCCCTGCAAATTATTATGGTGTTTGATAGCATTGCTCACTAGATTTGTAAAAACTTGATAAAGCTTGGTGTGGTCCGCTAGCAGTTGAGGCATTTTTGGTGCAATATCCACTGTAAAGTTTTCAGGGATGCTAAGGGAGCTCACCACTTCATCTAGAACTTCGTTAAGGTTGCAGGGTGCCAGGTTGTGCTCACCCCTACCAGCTCTGGTGTATTCAAGGATCCCTTGAATCAGGTTTTCCATCCGCCCAACTCTATTCCTGAGGTCTGATATGTTTTTTGCGGTCTCTTCGTCTAAATCATCACCCAGATCTTCGGCGATCCATTCTGAAATATTATTGATGGCGCGAAGGGGGGCTTTTAAATCGTGAGAAACCACATAGGCAAATTGTTCGAGTTCTGTCATTATTTTCTTGGTCTCAGTTATATTTCGGACTATCCCGGTAAAACTTCGCTGGTCACCCACCCACATTTCACTGACTGACAGCTCCATGGGAAAAACAGATCCATCTTTTCGCAATCCCTCTAACTCTCGCACCAAACCAATTATCTGGGCTTTCCCAGTTTTCATGTAGTTATCAAGATAGGTGTCGTGCTCTTCTTTATAGGGAGAAGGCATTAACATTTTTATATTTTGACCTGCAATTTCGGAAGATATATAACCAAACTCTTTTTCTGCGGCAGGGTTGCAAAGCTGAATGATGCCTTTTTCATCAATCGATATGACCGGATCAATCGCTGTCTCTAAAATTCTGCGAAATTTTTGCTCGCTTTCCGAGCTATATTTAGTCATCTTTATATTCCCCCAATAACCATGCAATTGCGGCCCTCATTTTTGGCCTTGTAAAGAGCTTTATCAGCATTTTTTATCATGAGTTCGGGTGAAGAACTTTCGCCAGGATTCGATGTATACGTCCCTAAACTGATAGTTATATTTTTATGGACGTCGCTACCTTTATGCTAAATCTCCAAACCTTCTATGGCTTGACGAATCTTTTCAGAAAAAACAGCAGCACCCTCTTCATTCGCTCCAGGAAGCACAACAACAAATTCCTCCCCTCCACCTGTAAACAATATTATTGGAACTTTGTTCTTATGTTCAGGGGATAAATCCTCTAACAATTCGAGCCCAGTTCCATCAGGCAAATTATTATCCAAAAGGATGCAATCATAATTAAAAGATATAATTCTTTTTGCGACATCTTTAACATAACTGGCTTCATGAAAATCCACTTCAAGGTTGGAAGCTTTAATATGGCGTTGAATGGTTTTTCGGTCCACCTACTATTATTCAAGCAAGTCCCATGCCATTTTCTGAGTCCATTCCATTGACCTAAAAAAACCTTTTTTTTTAATTACTTACAAATATGCGGCCCCCATATCTCTCTATAACATTCTTTCAATTTTTACATTTCGAAGTGTTGTTGTAATAAAAATTAAGTTTTGGGGATATTTTTAAAACCAAATTGATTTGCGAAAATCTGTTTATTTAAGTGAAATTTTAAAGTTCAAAAATGGTACTTAAGCCCGGAATTATTAACATCAAAGGATCCTCCTCTTTAGATATGAAGGTTTTGGAAGTAGCTATAACAAAATCTCTACCTGACTACATATTGAATGTCACGCCCTTACCCAGCGTTAACCTTTCCTATTCAATAATTTCTATCCTTTGCGGTATCATTGGACTCCATGATATTGAGAGGCCGCGATGGATAGAGCCGAGTTAGCGAAATCGAACCTTAAAGGGGCCAATCTGGCCGGGAAGGATCTTTCTGGGATAAATCTTTCTGGAAAAGATTTGAGCGGGGCCATATTGACTAGGACCAACCTTTCTGGCGCGACTCTGATAGGGGCGGACTTAACGGAGGCCATCCTGGACGATGCTGACTTCAGTGAGGCCAATTTAAGTCGCACCATTTTTCGCAAAGCTCGTCTCATCGGTGCCTGTTTGAAGGGCGTGAACCTGGAAGAGGCCAACCTGAGTCTCGCTAATTTGAGCCGCGCAGACTTAAGCGATGCCAACCTCCACAGCGCCAAACTGAGTGAAGCGGTTTATAAGGAAACGATTTTCAGCCGGGCCTTTCTTCAACATGCCAACATGAGTTGGGGAAATTTTGTGGGGTCTGAATTTTCGGGAGCGGATTTAAGTGGTGCCAATTTAGAGCATGCCAACCTGAGTGAACTCGACTTGGGTGATGTCATTCTCAACCGGTCCGACTTACATGAGGCTAACCTGAAGGGGGCTCGCATAAGCGGCGGCAACCTAGCCCAGGCTATGTTGCGCGGTGCCAATTTAACCTACACAGATTTAACTGGCGCGAACCTGAGTGAAGCTAATTTCAGTCAGGCGGATCTTTCCGATTCCATCCTCATCGAAAGTAACCTTAGTTACGCTTTTATGAGTGGTGCGAATTTGAGTCGAGCAAAAATCACTGGTGCGAATTTCGAAGGTGTCGAATTTTATCATACGGTACTGATCGGGGCAGATTTAAGCGGAACGGATTTGAGCGGAATTCGTTTGCGCCGCGCTGACTTGACGGATGCCAATCTCACTGAGACCAGGCTGGTTAAGTCTGATCTCCGTGAATGTCAATTGGTGAAAAGCAATCTCAGCAAAGCCAATCTGGTTGAGGCAAATCTCAATAATGCAAATTTGAGCCATGCCAATCTTAGTGCTGCGAACCTGAGTTTGACGTTTCTGCGCGGGGCCGACTTGCGAGGCGCCGACCTGCTCAAGGCCAACCTCATCCGTACCGATCTCAGTGAAGCTAACCTGACCGGAACTCACTTGGGGGGGACTAACCTACGGGGCGCAAAGTTGAGAGAGGCTGTTCTGGTTAATGCTAATTTAAGTGGGGTTAACGTCCGAAACGATGATCTCAGTGGCACCGATTTCCGGGGGGCCAACCTGCGTCTCACACACAATTTATCGAGCGAGCAAGTTCAATCGGCCATCATCGACCGGAAAACTCTTCTGCCGTCAAACCTGAAAGTAACCTGGTCCTCCGACACAGATTTTGTGTGCGAGGAACTTCAGAGGAAGAAAAAAAATCGCGACTCGCTGCCATAGCAATGAAGACTGGCGATCCTGCGACCGAAGGTTCTCAAGGCTAGTTTGAAAACTGTCTTATGTAAGACACTAGTTGCCATACTTGGTTGTCGTTGAGAGCTTTGAACCCCATCATTCCCGTTCCTTTTGATCCATTCTTGATCACCCAGAATAGTTGCCCATCTGGAATGTCTTGCATCATTGCCTTGCAAACAAAGTTTCTTGGGTTTGGTTTCATTCCCGCTGCCATTTTCCCGTTACCCCCACCTTGGGCACCATGACATTTAGCACAGGCCAGGGGTTTTGCCCCCTTATTGTATAACTGTTCTCCTGCTGAAAGGACTTCAGCTGTAGACTCAAGCGGATTAGTTTGCTTATAAATTTTTGCAGGTGCCTTAGGAGTCTTTCTTTGTTGAATACAATCGTCTGCCAGAGCAGGCTGGGCAATAAAAAACAAGAAAGAACCTGTGACGATTGCTGATAAATAAATATATCTAATAAATAAATTCATAAATACGTCTCCTTAAAAAAATGTATGTGTGTATGCTTTAGAATATTTGAGTCCAATTTTTTTCAAATAGACCTTTATAGATTAAATAACTTTGCAACCGTCTTACCTCTTGCTTGTTTCCCCAGAATTTTGGAGATAATTTTTGATAATTTGTCGGACCGTCTCCACCTGGAAACCATATTGTTGTCGTAGTGGCCCCAACTTTTCATTTTGAGAAATATCATCTCGAATTCCAAGTTCTTTTAAGATGTGATTTATTGGAACGTTGGTCGACTGCTCCACTTCTGCAAGGGTCATTGAGCCCCTAACAGTTTGAGTCGCTGGCAATTTGTCATACCCAGAATGAGATTTTAAGTCCAGTTGGTTATTATGATCAACTCCGTTCGATGGAGAAGTCTTTTCTATGGGACTTAAAAAGGGAGCGGCAGAAATAAGTAAAAGCACGAACAAACCTGCAACACCCCATGCGACTCGAACGCCAGACCCTTCACGAGGCTTATTCTGGATAGCGCATATAACCCAACGCCAATGAAGAGCCAGGTGGATAGATAGAATGGCTACGATGAAAACAGCTATATAAAAATGGACATCACCCCATTCGTGTCTGGTGATCCCCCAGACACTCAAGTTTTTTCCGCTCCCTGGCGGAAGTATAAAGCGGAGAAATAGTCCCGTGGCCATGAGAAAAACCAGTCCGGCCAAAGCAAAAGCATCAACAATAAAATTCACACCCTGACGTTTCATGGTCTTAAGAGAAAGTTTTTAACAGGTTCTACTTTATAGGATCGGGAATGGTCATTTATATTCCATTCCCTGTGAATGACAGGTAAGATCAGGAATTGAATCCGACAATATTGTAACACCTGTAAAGGTTTGGATTTTATGAAAAACGCCAATAGGCGTACTGATTTATTTTCTACAAATATTTTTGAAAGGTTTTAAATATGGCAGGCGCAAAAACTGAGGTCGAATTCAAAGTTCAGAAAGACCTGGTAAAAATGCTGGAATATATTGCGGAAAAATATAAGCTGGGAGATAAAGATAAAGCTCTACGATGCGTTTTGGATTATGTTGCCACTGATGCGGACTGGGACGAAATATTCAAAACAATCCGTTGCATCCGTTGTGGTCCTGATGGCGGCTGGTCGCAGGAGGCTCATGAAGCTAAACAATGACAGTGTAATATATGGAGTTACTGTTTTAACTTGCGGACAACGGATTTCCAGGTGATTTCCGTCAGGATCTTTGAAGTGAACAGATTCTCCCTTGACTAAAATAAGAGGTTCCTAATGCATGTAACTATCTATCACAATCCAAAATGTTCTAAATCGCGTCAGACTCTGGAGTTGTTGGAGGAGCAGGGCATCACGCCGGATATTGTTGAATATTTGAAATCCCCTCCGACCGCCGAACAGTTGCAAGAGATTCTTGTACAACTGGGGTTTGCACCTCGTGACTTGATGCGTAAGAAAGAAGATATTTATGCGGAGTATGAACTCGACAACCCGTCTTTGTCCGATACCGAATTGATCGACTTCATGGTCAAGCATCCCATCTTGATAGAACGCCCCATAGTACTTGCCAATGAAAAGGCGGCTATCGGTCGTCCGCCGGAGCAGGTTTTGGAAATTCTGCCAGAGTGACGCGGGGATCAAATTTCAAATTATCGCTGAACCGTTAGCCATTCCGGTTGCTGTTATGTAATGGCTAGTGTGGACGCATTTTGAAATATTGACAGCATAGTAATTTTGAAATAAATTGAGTTATGGGGAGATAATCTGCGCCAAGTTTGATACTGGCCTCATCAGGAGCAATAGAGAAATGGCTGATTTAAATTTCACCAAAAAGGATCTTCAAAAATCAGACTTTAAAGGCCATAATCTTGCCTTTGCAAATATGCGAGGAGCGGACCTTCAGGAAGCGAACCTGAGTGAAGCCAATCTAAAAGAAGCTGATTTGCGGGAAGCAAACTTGAAAGGGGCCAACCTTCATGGAGCAAACATGGACGGGACCTTTCTTCGAGATGCAAACTTGCGTGGAGCCAACCTGAGTTCTGCTACACATCTTTGTTGTGTGGATATTGAATCTTCATACATTGATAAAGATACAAAATTCCCTACCTACATAAAGATAAGATGGAAATCGGAGAGGAAATATACCTGTAAAGAAATTCAAAAAAGATCGAAATCAGGTAGACGACACCATGACCAGCGCGTGAAGGACAAAGGAAGGCTCTGGGGAAACAGAAGAGCTAATGATGAAAGACGGCTGGAAGTGGATCGAAGGGGCATTGGGTTGAAAGGTCGGAAGCCGAATGCCGCTGCAAAAAAATAATGTTTCAACGCACCACCCGGTGAGCTAAATTTCTTCGTCTATACGGGGAATACGACCTGAGAAATATTTGTGCCGGAAGTATTTGTCGGAGTCCTTTTTCTTTTTAGGTGAAAAAACAAAAGACTTCAACGACCGTTTAGGGCGACTGCTTTCATCACGCAGCGGAGTCTCTCTAGGGACTTTTTTAATTTCATCAAGAATTTTCATCTCAACCTCCATAGTGTTCATCCAGCCTATCTTTTCTCAACGGCATTAGCTTCAGAAAATTTAACGGTAAATGGATAAATTTGGCAGATAAGCTTTTTTCAAGCCTGCCAGGTGATTGAAGGAACAACGATTGTCCGCAAGGCTCAGCCAATTTTTTCCAACTTTTCCTTAAACAGTTCTGGGTTACCGGGCTTGATGATGTAGTCCTGAGCCCCCTCGCTGATGGCTTTCTGGAAATGTTCGTCATCCTTAAGTGAAGTGAGCATGACGAAAGGAATGTTCTGAAGGGTGGGGTTTTTTTTGACTTTTCTAAGAAGCTGGATGCCATTCAGTTCTGGCATTTCCCAGTCGCAGAGGACCAGATCAATTTCGCCTTCCTCCAGCCTAGAGTATGCAACATTACCGTCTTCGGCGACTTCTATATTTTCGAACCCGGCCTGTTTCAGTTGAGAAACACATATGGCTCGTTGGAATTGAGAATCTTCGACGACTAAAATCTTTTTTTTAAAATCCATAACAGGAAACTCTCCCCAGATTTGCCTGATGTATGTGAAAACATTTAATTGTAGTTCAGATATCCGATATGGTCAATTTAAGTTTTCAAAACTAACATCTAAATATGAACAGGTTTGAGACTGTCGACGATAAGACTAGTCCAATCAGTCTACTTATTTGAATTTAGAGGTGAGTTTTCAAGGAGTTAAACAAGGTAGGGTTGTTACACCAACGATTTGACAGGGTCCCAAGTGACTTCAAAATGTGCATCTACTATTGGAGATAAAAAAGACGTAAAGAAGCACGTGCTTTAATGGAATCACTTTTGAAGACTGGTCTTATTCAGCTGTCGTAGCGGTCCATCAATTGATTGCGGGTGAGCTCTACCATAGCGTCGATTTCTCGCTGACGCATCATTTGAAGATATTTTTTTATTCTTGGATGGAAAACCCTCTTTTCAGGTAAAGATTTTCTTCTTTGAATGTTTACATCTGGTTTATTCATTCCTTTCATTGTGTCCTCCTAGCAACAAGTTTGTCGGGGAACAGCGGGCTTTTAATATAGGAGTTCAAGCAATCTACTAGCAACATGGCTACCCTAAACTCACTTTGCTTTCGTGCAAGGGGATCAAAAAAGTCAACAGGAATCCGCTCGCCTGAAGTATAGGGTGGTGCTATTAAAAGTTTCAAGTTAACAGCATTCATGGCTTTGCCGTACCTTTCCTTACACCCTTTAGATGCAGGGAAATCAAAAAAGGTGGCGTAATTTATGATGTATAAATGAAAAACTTGACCATTGAAAGATTACAGAGCTGATTCTAAACCTGATCATTAAGCCGACCATGAGAAGCGCACCGAGCAAGTTGTCTTCTTCAAGACGTTTAAGGCAACATCCTTGCGTTATCAGGGATCGAACATGGTTTAACCTGACGAGATGATTGGGCGACTTCATGGCTTCCATAGCGACCTTGTGGTTAGTTAAAAAAATAAGAGGCGTTCTTGGTTGAACTAATAGCAAGGTCTATACCAAAATCTTCTGACTGGGGTCGCCCCTAGTTAAAGCACTGTATTATAATGTATTTTGCCACATTGGTATTTTTAGGCTAGATTTCTAGTGGGCAAATGGACAAGATTTCTATACGTGCTCGTGTAAAAGTATTTTCATTTTCGGACTGAAGTGGGACGACTTTAAGCCTATTGCAAGCAAAAAGATGTGGAAAATTTATGGGTGAAGCATCAAAGATAGAAAAAATACACAGTTGATAATTTCTATACCCAGGGCAAAATTAAAAGCTAGAGTGGAGAAGGTTAAAAAAAACCACTAACCTATATTTCATAATATTAGAGAATAGATTATTATAGACGCTACAACCATCGGGGAGAATCTGCTTTCGGCGAACGTCGAGAGTCTTGCCCCCGTGTACCCTAAATCCCATTTGAGAACTGATTGCCGTGGCTCGTAGAAGTAGAGAAACAGAAGGTTCCTCAAGGCGTAGAAAAAGAAACGTAAGTCAACAGCCCAGGACCCCCAAAAAAAAGAAAAGCTCGCCTGTAGTTACTATTCTGTCAGTATTAGCAGTGATGGTTATTGCTTGGGTGGTTCTGCTCAAAGAGGACAATAAGGTTCCCAGCAGTAAAATAGCACCTGCCATTATAGGAGCGTTGGATCAGGTCTATCTGGGTTGCACGGTATTTTGGTTTAATCAGGGGTCGCACCTTCTTTGCGACCAGAGTATCGCCGACAAACTATATGATTCCAAAAAGGGAGGGATCACCGTAACGGTAACCAATGCCTTGCGCAAAGAATTTTCAGCAATTGGAAAGCAGAATGAGGACAGAATGGTTTTTCGTGTAGATTCCAATGGAGAGATTTTTATAAAAGCCAAAGAATGCGAAACCAATATTGATCAAGTCAATGTTGCGGAATTGAACTTCGAAGAGCTAGAAACTCAATGTGAACCCAAGTAACCCTACCTATCCAGACAAGTTGTAGCTTTTTAAGAAAGCGTCCTACCTGCATTCACTGGCAACGACTCTTGTTCTTCCTTTTTCCACCTTTGGGAATCATCAACGACGCCCTGCTTTTAACCGATTCATATGCAGCAGATTATGCAGCGACAAAGGCTTTAGAAAACAGTTGCAAAAATATGGTGAGGGTCAGCCTACGCACTTATTCCTGATAAAGTCTGCCATAATTTTTCCAGCATTTAGCAAAGGTTCTTGACCGTCTTTCCAATATCAGGCGAAGAAGAATTCGGCGATGATCGTGGGAAAAAATTGCGGCAACAGGTGATATAGAGCACCTAGAACGGCTAACTGCACGAAGCCTAAAACCCAAATCCATTTCATACCAGCATGAGAAACATATTGCTGATACCCAGCCCATTTTTTAGTGACAGCAAAAAATACCCCTACATAAATACAGGTAAATATCACAGCTAAAACAATGGCTCCCCCTCCCCCCCATTTGAACATAGCCCAGAGAATGTACTTCATCGCAAACAAAGAGATGCCGGAAACCACGGTGAAAAGGAGAAAACAAAATGCAGAATTTTTCATTGTCAAAAGTGGAGCTTGTAAATCAGGATTTTTAACCATATTTCATTACAGTTTTGCACCATGGCGTTTGAGTAGGCTGGCGATATCCATATTTCCATTGGCGATGGAAATATGTAGAGGGCCTCGACCGTCAAACCCTTTCGCATTTACATTTGCACCATGAACAAGAAATAGTTTTACTATTTTCTGCTGATCCCATCTTGCCGCTTCATGAAGCGGAGTATGACCCTCGTTGTCCTGATGATGGATCGGGGCGCCATTAATGATTAGAAACTTGGCAATACGGAGATAGCCTTTTTCTGCTACCCAATGCAGGGCCGAGCGGCCCAGCCTGTCTATTGCGCCAACATCGGCCCTGTTTTTTAGTAACAGCTTGACGAGGCTCATATTACCTTGGGCGATGGAAGCGTGCAGTGGAGTATTACCCCAACTAGCGCGATTGTTCACATTGGCACCTCTTTCGATCAGTGCACGGGCGGCTTTGGCACTCCCTTGGTCGGTGGCCAAATGTAAAGGGGTGTAACCAAAACTATCTTTAGCTTCCAGTTTGGCACCCTGGTCCAGAAGTATTGGTACTAATTGGTTCAGGTTTTCTATTGCTGCGATATGCAGTGGGCTCAGGCCCTCATTGTCGGGGAGGTTGGTATCGGCACCACGTTCCAATAATAATTGAACAAAACTGAACCGGTTGTGAAAGACAGACTTGTAAAGAGGAGTGATGCCGCGTTTGTCCTGCCCGTTGATGTCTAATCCAATAAGCAGTTTCTCGGCTCGCGCCAGGTCATTCACTTCAATAGCTTTGAACAATTGCTCGCGGGTGGCGGGAGACACTGAATGGTCTCTATCCGAGTCCTTATTAAATACTGAGATCAGGTTAAGCGGCTTGGTTTTAGAAGAAGGCGCTAAGGTTGGCAAGCCGAGAGGTACAGAGCCGAATTGATCAAAGAGTGGGTAGGCAACTTGGGGGGCTCTACCCACCCCGGCAAAAGTCAGCCCAGTTCCTAAAAATAATAGGGATACAAAACTGGCAATCCCGACTTTCCATAGAAATCTCATAAAATGATTGTGCCATCCATTTAGGGAATTGGCAATACATGCACAAGAGAGTTTAAAGGAAAAGCTTTAGTTATGCCTTCAGTTTTTGTTTCAATGCAATATTCAGCGATTTTAGTTTTTCATTTTCGGTTTCAAGCTCTTGAACTCTTTTTTTGCAGGAGGAATAAAGGTCACGGGCACCCCTCCACATTTTGGCCGAGACCACATAATCATTTTTCATTTTATCGGTTGTACTTTTTAAAAGCAGTTCAAGAAAACGATCCCTGAGTTCAGGGTCCCGTTGGGTAATACTCCAATCAATCTCTACCACTTCAGCATCTTTGGCTTCAGGGGTTTCCACAGTGGCGGTCCGCCCCATAGATGCGGCAACCGTTAGCTCACCAAAACAAGTGATGGGTTTGATATTAGCGAGAGTTCTATCTCCAGAGCGGATATGAGCTTCTCCTTTTAACAACCAAAAAACGGTGTTTTCAACATCCCCTTGTTGGACAATAATTTCGTTAGACTTAAAGGTTTTGTAGCGGATGTAAGGTTTGATCTCCGAATCGACCAATTGGGAAATTTTTTTTAATATTTCATCGTTGTCAGAAAAAACCTCGGTGAAAAATGGCACCTGCCGCAAAACAGAAACAGAAACCGGAAATTTTGCCGATTGTTTTTTTGTGATTTTATTTAGAACTTCCTCAAACTTTTTTTCGTTCACCCCGTATCTCCCGACTCAAATAAATCACTAATAACCTTTTTGGCTCACATGCGTTGATGCAAAGACATAGGGTAAACAATTGAGAAGTAATACTCCATATATAACTCTACCTGAAAGGTTATCTGGCAAATTAAAGGTCACTCGTCTTCTGGGGGCACACCTTGTTTCCAGACAACTTGATTGTTTTTGTCTTTGATATAGGCATACTCGTCATCAGCTTTTTCATCGAGGGTGAGAGGATCGTTCACATCCACTACCATGGCTGAAACCTTTTCCATATTTCCACCGAGTTGTAAAAATATTTGGTCGCCGTTCTCCATTTTCTGACTTTTATAAATGAACAGGAAATTGTAGTAATGCGAGAAATATAATGGAACATCTTCGTATTTTTCAAAATAATCTTCCGTCATACAGAATAACCCCTTACTTTTTTCTTAATTTCAGGAACAGAGCGTAAATCATAAAGCTGCCCAAGCTAAATTTAAAAATCAAACTTCCCCAGAACTGCAGAGGATGGGTTTTCATGAGTATTTTCACTTCCCCTTCCTTAACATTAAACATCCCCATTTCTCCGGTATAGAGCATTTTAAAGCTGGAAAAGATCAGTAGTACTGCAAACGCGAAGAACACCATATTGAGGGAACTCTTCCTGATGTCGGGCTCAAGAAGGTAGTTCACCAAAAAGCCTAGTAGAAGAACAACAACAACGCTTGCGGTAGTGAAAGTGGTCAGGTTCATTTTTCCGGGGTGGAGAATGTTTTTATTACGGGCCAGGTTTTATGACAGACCGGGTAGAAGAACTTTTAATTCATCGGCGATGATTCCTATTGCCAGGCTACCCAGAAGCAGGCCCATGATCTGGGTGATAAACTTGATGCCCCCTTTGCCCAAAAACTTAGAAATTCTATTGGCGAGTTTCAAAGAGATCCAGATCAGAATACCTATCAAGACAAATTCTGCAATAGATATTAGTTTGGCCGACCATAGAGTGAGTCCGCTGGACTGAATGATCACCGAACTTATAGCCGCTGGCCCAATAAAAAGGGGAAAGGTCATAGGCATTAATGCAATATCACTTTTAGCGTCACCTTCTTCGGATAGTAAATTAGAGGTTTTGTTATTTGTAAGCATAGTGAAAGAGATATAGACCAGAAAAATTCCCCCTATCAGCTTGAAGGCTGGCATTTGAATGCCGAAAAACCCCACAATATATTTTCCAAATAAGAATGACACGGTCAATAAAGCCACCGAAGCGCAACTGGTTTTTAAAATTATTGCATTATGTTCATCTTTGGTTTTATTGGCGGTCAGGGAAATATAAACAGGAAGGTTGCCAATGGGATCAATGATGGCCAGTAAAATCACAAAAGTTTTAATCAATTCTGTAATGTCGCCCATTCTAATAGACTTTCCTGAATAAATTCAGTTTTCTCATTTCGGGTAAAGGGGTTCAATTTTTTTATGACAAATATAATTTCTTTTATTGCCAAAACTAAACCCAAGCCTTACTCCAACTTAGAGCCTAGCCTGGTGTTTATCTAGCGAAATCTGTAACTTACTAATTTTTATGGTCGCTTCGCCAACTATTGCACAACCAGATCCATGCCAGAAAAAGGCCCACCCAGCCTAGATAAAACATCATATTGGAAAGCACTTGGTCGATGCCCCATAAATCAAAGTGATTGAATAGGTTACGCCAGTCGTGAGCCTCCATACCCAACCCTCCGATCAGGGGAAGCTTCAAGAAGCGTCCATCTGCCATATAAATACTCACGTCGATAAAATTACCAAAGAACCAGAGCAGGGCGAAAGCGGCACCTGCTCTATCCCTTTTATAAAAAAAGGCAGTAAAGACGATGAAAGGGATCAGCAGTTGATTCAGGCTACCCCCTAGAATCATCAGGGTGTTGTTGCCAAATAACCCAAAGAGAACGTGTCCCGCCTCATGGAACACGAGGTTTACATTGTGAATCATGCCGGTAAATAGAGACCAGTCCTCTATTTGAGTATTTTTGGGGAAATATATCCCGTGCAGGCAAAACAGAAGCGAGAGAAAAATGAATGTGGGAGTTGAAACCGGTTTCCAAGGATGGTTTAAACAGTCAAGGCGATTGAGGTTTTTGTTTGTAAGATCTATTTCCTTGTCTTCTATATTATCTTCTACTTTGATTCGATTGTGCCGATCCAGATAGGCTTGGTATTTGGCAAAAATAACCCCACAATGGATGCAGGTTTTGGCATCGGGTTGTTCAAATTGGCATTTAGGGCAAATCATCTCAGACTTACAGCAAAGATAAAAGGCGGGATATCAAGCATAATCCCCTCTCAACGAGTGAGTTTAAAAAGAACTGGCAATTTGTAAACATCTGTTTTATAATGAAATCTTACTTTAAGTGATTTAGCCGTCTAGAGAATTACAGGTGTATTGCCGAAACTGGTAATGTTTTTTGGTTGAGTAGCCTCCCGGACCTCCGGTTGTCTGATTTCCCCCCCCGTTTTCTCATTTAAGCTCAAATCCTCTTTTATCAATTATAGCTCAAAATTCTTAATTATTGATTTTTGAGCACCATCTAATGGTCTGGCCGATGTTCCTATTAAATGAACACGCCATTCTCTAAAAGGAAAACTATGTCAATGGAATCACCAACCACGGGCTTCGACGCCCTCAATCTCTCTGAACCTATTTGCCGCGCTGTCCGTGGTGAAAAGTATGACAATCCCACGCCGATACAGCAGCAGGCCATTCCGCACCTTTTGGAAGGTAAAGATCTTTTAGGGTGCGCCCAAACAGGAACGGGAAAAACAGCGGCTTTTGCTCTGCCCATTTTGCATCGTTTATCTGAGAATCATCAACCAGGGTCCAAAGGCCCGCGTGCGATAATACTCACACCTACCCGGGAACTAGCTTCACAGATTAGTGACAGCTTCCGGATTTATGGTAAGCATCTGAAATTAAAGCAGGCAGTAGTGTATGGAGGAGTAAGCCCGAAACCGCAAATCAGTGCATTAAGACGAGGGGTAGATATCTTGATTGCTACTCCCGGCAGGATGATCGACTTGTATCAGCAAAGATGTCTTCGCTTGGATCAAATCGAAGTGTTTGTCCTCGATGAGGCAGATCGTATGCTGGATATGGGTTTCTTACCCGATATTAAAAAAATCTATGCGATGACGCCAGACAATCGACAGTCGATGTTGTTTTCTGCCACACTTCCGGATGATATTCTGCGTCTGACAAAACAATTCCTCAAAGACCCTGTCCAGGTTTCTGTGAACCCTCCGGCCAGCACTGTGGATCGAATAGATCAGCGTGTTTTATTTGTGGATCGCGAAAACAAAGGGGCCTTGCTTAACTCTGTGTTACAGGAAGATAGCATCCATAGAGCGCTGGTATTCTCACGGACGAAGCATGGAGCGAACCGAATTGTCAAGAATCTGGGCAAAGCCCAAATCAAGGCAGATTCGATACATGGAAATAAATCTCAAGCAGCACGTATGGATGCGTTGAGAAAGTTCCGCGCCGGAAAAGTCCGCGTTCTAGTCGCTACCGATATCGCATCACGAGGATTAGATGTGGAAGGAATCACACACGTTATCAACTACGAGCTTCCTAATGAAGCCGAGAGTTATGTTCACCGTGTGGGCAGAACAGCTCGGGCGGGAGCAACAGGTGTTGCCCTTTCATTTTGTGACGCCGGAGAAAAAGGCTATCTGCACAATATCGAGAGAACCATTAACAGGTTAGTCACCGTGATCGATGATCATCCTTACCATTCTGAAGCTATTGCCTCTAAACCAAAACGTGGAAGTTCATCTGGAAGAAAGTCTTCGTCCGGGCGCAATTATAATTCGGCGGCAAAGCCGGGAAAAAATCAAAACAGAAAAAGATACTTTTCGGCAAAACCCGGAAAGAAAACCCGGAGCCGTAGTCCCAGATCAGCAGTGAGTGCTTAAAACACCAAGTTCATGCGCCCTTTATTTAAAGGGCGCATGAATATTCATACTTTTGTTTCGCAAAAATTCATATTCAGGTCATCGCATTTCTTCATCAGGCTGAATTTCTGTCCCCCCCTCCACAGCCGCTTTTTAGAAAAACACCCAGTTTTTATAAAAATTTCCTATGGAAAAGTCTGTCTGAGCGATTAGAATAAAGTGTAGAACTTGAAAGTTCTCTAATAACTAAAAATTCCGCGCTTGTAAACGAATCTTCTTCAACAATAAGGGATGATTTCCGGCAAACGTTGATTATTATTCTTCCATTAGCCACCATACACTTATGATCGATTTAGCTGGAATGAAAGTAATGATTGTTGACGATACTCCTGCCAACATTGATGTGTTGCGACGTATCCTCAGTGAGGATGGTTTTGAAATATCTATTGCCATGAGCGGAGAAGCCGCGTTGTCTTTAGTAGAAAAAAACCGGCCCAACTTGATTTTGTTGGATGTGATGATGCCGGGAATCGACGGATTTGAAACTTGCGAAAAATTAAAAGCCAATCCGGCTACCACTGATATACCGATCATTTTTGTGACAGCAAAAACTGAGGTGGAGGATATCGTTCGCGGTTTTAAGGTGGGAAGCGTGGATTACATTGCTAAGCCGTTTAAGAGAGAAGAGGTTTTAAGCCGGGTTCAAACGCATCTAAAAATAGAACAGTTGATTCAGGAAAAAGAAAATCTGAATAAGAAACTGCAAGATCAAAACAATGAGTTAGTCGAGAGTCAAAACCAGTACCGGGTCATTCTTGAAAAGTCATCCGATGGGGTATTCTCTTTGGATACTGAAGGGAAGATTTTGAGTTGCAATGCAAGGTTCAGCTCATTTTTGAATTTTGAAGTAAAGGAGCTTATCGGCAAGCCTGTTATGAGCATTGTAAACTCGGAGGACCCTGAAGGCGTCTATTCAAGAATAGTAACACGCAGGTTTGGTGACCGGGCCACTGTGAATTTGAAAGTTCAGTTTTGCATTAACGAGAGTTCACCTGTCTGGCAGGAACGGAAATACTACAGCCTGGTGCTAGATTCATACGGGATCTGGAATTTACCCAATAATAAAATATATGACAAAGGCACAGAGAAAACGTTTATGGGGGCAATTTGTATTGTGAAAAAACCCTCGTGAGATTCAATTCTGCCAAGTTTCGATTTCACTCCAGGAGGTAATGGATGATGTTTAAATTCATGGTGTGGTTTTCAGCCGCCGTCACCATAGGTTTTATAGTGTTATTGGTATTCGATTACGGTTAATCAAAGCTTATAAAAAAACAGGTGGGGACATGAAACTATCCCGGTCTTTGGTCAAGGCGTTTCTAATTTTTCCGTTGAATGTGATGGGGGTGATCCCTGCCTTTCTGATCTGGTGTTCGCGATCCGGTGGAATTCTTGAGCGTTTCCCATACGAAATTAATAGCTGGAGATCTTTTGCCGGAATTTTGTTGTTCACATCAGGTGCAGGGCTGTGTTGGAAAACAGTCTCCCTGTTCACCGAAGTGGGTGAAGGCACACCAGCCCCATTTGATCCACCAAGAAAGCTGGTGATCCAGGGACCTTATATCTATTTGCGCCATCCCATGACGGTAGGGGTCTGGCTTGTTTTGTTGGGAGAGTCCCTTTTTTTTGGTTCGATTCCCTTAGGCGCGTGGTCTCTGGTCTTTTGTGGATTGTGCCTGATCCTTATTCCGCTTTGGGAAGAACCTGATTTGGAAAATAGATTTGGCGAACCTTATAGGGAATACGAGCGCCAAGTACCCCGTTGGATACCGAAAATTTCATCTAATAAAAATAGACTGTGAGTGACGACGAAGAAAAATACGGCCTGATGGACTGGATTGGCACCGCCATTGGAGTTGTGGTTGCCGGGTTTATCATTTTCATTTTGATATGGCCGCTGATCGATCCCACGCCGGACAAATCTTCTTCGTTAAAAGAAAATATTCATAAGGCCACCGAAAAATAGGTTTTCAGTCAAATGGGGGTTGGGTTTTGCGTTTGTAATCTTTTTCGCTCATAGCCATACGGCCTTTTATGAAAAGCAGTTTTCGTTCTGCAATAGCAATAGCCTGATCGTTGTTAGTTTCTTTTCCTAATCGTTTAGAGATTTCAATCTCCTCAATAGCTTTTCCCCAGTTCTTCAATTTTTCGTACACGCTTATCAAATTTAAATGGGTCTGAATGTGGTCTGGAGTAATGACGAGTATCTTCTGATAGTATTGCGCCGCTCCCTCTAGTTTCTGGTCGTACCAATATTCCAGAGCAATTTTGAAAAGAAGTTCTGTATCTTTGGGTTGTATAGATTCAGCCTTTAAGAATTCTGCCACGGCCAGATCGTTCCGGGTCATTTTCGAATAAACGTCTCCCAACCCCAACCGAGCTTGAAAGTTTTCGGGTTCCATCTCAAGGGATTTTTTAAAAGAATCGATCGCCTCATTTCTCTGATCCGCTTCACTATAGACCCATCCCATCTGGTTATAAGCGGCAATTGAATCAGGGTCCAGTTTTAGCACCTGGCGAAGATCGTCAATGGCTTCATCATAAGCACCGATTCTTTGTTTTTCAGTGGCACTTAAAATTAATTCCTCGGGACTCTTGGATTGGGAGGAGAGGTCGCTATTATCCCCACAACCCAGGAAAAACATTAATAAAGCAAGAGTGCTTGTTGTGCGGCCTAAAATTTTTATTAAAAAAAAGGACATGGTTTTTTTAGTCGTTGAATTGACTGCAGGTTAGTCCATTCCTACCTGATCTGGGCTGATTTGACAAGCGCCCTGGAACGTTGTCGCGATGAACTGGTACTTTAATAATAGAGCAGGGTTCATTATAATTAGTTTGATCCTTAATTGGGACTACTGAATCCAATAGGATGTATCATTCATAGAAAACCTGGGCGTTGGTGCCCTTATAAAATAGGAATAGACCATGTCGGATGAACTTTTATATATAGAAGATGGAGATGGAGGGTTTGCGATTCCCTGTCAGATTAAAATTGCTGAAGATTGTGCTCAGGTTGGGGAATTTTGTGAAAGTAAAGAAGATGCGCGTCACTGGGCTGAAGTTGAATGTTGGATTTTTTCAGGAGATTGGTATTTGTGCGTGGAATGCAACCAACAGATTATGCGTAACATTTCCAACCTGCAAACAAAAAAAATGAATTAACTACTCGCCGCAAGGGTAAACGAGCAATAGGGTTTACCCCCCACTATTCGGGCATGGCCCGACTCACGGAGTTCTATGAAATTAATTGAAGTGATCACGGATGAGAAGAACCTCCAACCAGTCACCAGTATCGCCGAGCAACATGATTCGGAGGTCAACTGGGTAGGTTCTCCAGATATGCAGGGCAGACAATTGATCCGTATTCTTGTCAGCATTGAGAATCGGCAATCTATACTGGATGCCTTGCAGGGCTTGCTGGGGGAGTCTTCGAAAATTCTTGTTCTACCACTGGAAGCTGTGCTCCCGAGAAAAGAACCTGAACCCTCCGATCAGAAAGCAAAGGAAACTGTAACAACCACGAGGGAAGAACTTTATAACAGCATTGTCAAAAACGCGCACATCGACTCTACCTATCTTCTGCTGGTATTTCTCTCAACAGTTGTTGTTGCTATCGGCTTGTTGGAAGACAATGTCGCTGTGGTGATCGGGGCTATGGTTATTGCCCCGCTTCTGGGGCCAAATATTGCTCTTGCGCTGGGCGCGGCATTGGGCGATATGGCTCTGATGTGGAAAGCGACAAAAACCACAATAGCAGGAGTCACATTAGCGCTATCGCTTTCAATTGCTCTCGGACTTATTTATCCGCTTAACTTAAATAGCCATGAGTTAATGACTCGCACTGATGTGGGGCTGGACTCGGTGGTTCTAGCGCTGGCCTCTGGAGCCGCCGCAGTGGTTTCTTTGACGACAGGGCTGGCGAGTGTGCTGGTAGGGGTGATGGTTGCTGTAGCTTTGCTGCCTCCCACGGCTACATTGGGGCTGATGATCGGCGCCGGTCAAACTAAGCTGGCAGTAGGTGCGGCCTTGCTTTTGGCGGTCAATATCGTATGCGTGAATCTAGCTGCAAAAATCGTGTTTTGGGTTCGGGGCGTGAAACCGCGTAGTTGGCTTGAAAAACAAAAGGCCAATCAGTCCATGGTAACTTATATGGTTATATGGGCGATCACCTTGGTTGTCCTCATGGTGGTGATTTTCATTCGCAAGGGATTCATCCTTTGAGGAAATGGGCAAGAATTTATCGGAAGGAAAAAATTTCTAAAATCACAAAGCTATCAAATATCTACTTGAATGGAATATTTTAAACAACGTTAGCTCTAATAATGATAGAGGCTAAAATTTTTCACCTTCTGATTCCGGGTCAGTAGCAGAAAAATCCATTTAAAAAGGTAGGTCCCTTGGATCCAATTTGGTTACCAGTATTAGGGCTCAGTGGCTTGTTAGGCCTGGCTGTTCTAATGTACCCGGCCTCTCACCGTCTCAATATTCCATATACAGTATTACTAGCCGCTACAGGTTGTCTTCTCGGTTATTCCGCAGAATGGGGAATTGATCTCCATTACTTGGGAATCGTCCGTGATTTTCTGAATAGCCTGAACTCCTTTAGCATTTCTTCTGATGCAGTCCTTTTTATTTTTCTTCCTGTCCTGGTTTTTGAGGCGGCATTGGGAATTGATGCACATCGATTGATCGATGACATCGCCCCCATTCTTTTGCTAGCCGTGATCGGGCTATTAATTTCAGCCTTCATGGTGGGCTACACGCTTCATTGGGCATCTGGTGTTTCACTGGTTGTTTGCCTGTTATTAGGAGCCATAGTGTCTGCCACTGATCCCGTAGCCGTGATGGCAATATTCAAAGAGCTTCAGGCACCCAAAAGATTGTCCGTACTTGTTGAAGGGGAAAGCCTGTTTAACGATGCTACTGCGATTGTCCTATTTGGAATTTTAGCCGCTATGCTGTCGGGAAATTCCACCGGAGATGTGTTATCCGGGATTCAATCCTTCTTAAAAGTTTTCCTATTAGGACTGCTTGCAGGAGTAGTACTCGGTCACACTTTTTGTTCTGCTTTGTCCAGAATGGGGAAATACCCTCTCGTTCAGATCACTCTCACCTTATCCCTGTCTTATTTTTCTTTTATTCTTGCCGAACACTATCTTCATGTTTCGGGAGTGATGGCGGTTGTCGGCGCGGCTTTGGTAGTAGGTTCTTTTGGTCACGCAACCCTTTCATCTGAAACCTGGGAAAAACTGCATGAAACCTGGGACCATTTCGCCTTTTGGGCTAACTCAATCATTTTTGTCTTGGTGGGGATGGTGGTTCCAAAAATCATGGGAAGCATTAGTTCGAATGAATGGCTTCTATTGGGAGTATTGATTCTGGTCGCTTTTGGAGCGCGAGCTTTAATCTTATTTGTTGTCCTTCCTTTATTTGAGAGATGGCATTCAACTGCAAAAATCAGTAATGCTTACAAGGGGGTCATGCTTTGGGGTGGTCTTCGAGGTGCGGTTTCATTGG
>JAJDBH010000021.1 GCA_029261455.1 Nitrospinaceae bacterium | reverse complement strand
GCCCTACCGTGTATATCTGGCTCCGCTCCAAAAATAGTTCGTGCAACTCATTACCAAAAGGGAACTCAGAAAAATGGAACAATTCCATATTCAAGTTTTTATATAAAGCCAGACCCTTTTCAAGCTGCGGATGGTCTCTTTTTACTTCCTTATCCAGATAAGCTTTAGAAATAGTGAGGATGCGGTAAATCGATTGTAAAAAATCTACCTGATAGGTTTTGTTGGCCAGGGTTTCAAATAAATCATAAAAAGTTTTTTGTGGGTGACTCTCAAGAATACTGGAAATAGTGGGGAGCCTGAGGTCGAGATCAAACAAGCACACGCTGTCATGGGTGAGCGATTTGCCCAGCGAACGTGTCAGTGCCGCCGCTGTGTTGATGGACAAGGTGGTTTTTCCTATCCCTCCTTTGGGTCCAATGATAGAAATAACTGGCATTTAACTCTTCCTCTTTTTTTTGTCTGCCCCAGCAATCACAACAGTAATCTCACCTTTCCAGGTTCGTGTCAGGGTTGAAAGTTCTTCCAGGTTTCCCCGAATCACTTCTTCGTACATTTTAGTCAGTTCCCGAGTAATGGCCACCTTACGATCGCCAAAAAACCGATAGAGATCTTGTAGTGTTTTTTCGATGCGATTGGGTGATTCAAATATAACTATAGTGCGTTTCTCATTTGCCAGGTTCTCCAGCATCGTAGTGCGCCCTTTTTTACGTGGGAGGAAGCCCTCAAAAATAAACCGATCCATGGGTAAACCCGAAACGGTTAGAGCCGCTAGCAAGGCCGAAGGACCGGGGATCGAATAAATTGAAACTCCTTCTTCAATAGCAGCATTCACCAAATGATAATGTGGGTCAGAAATTCCGGGTGTTCCCGCATCTGAAACCAATGCAAGGTCGTTGCCTTTTTTGAGCCGTTCTATGAAGTCTCTGGCTTTTTTAATTTTATTAAAACTGTTATAACTGGAAAGAGGTGTTTGAATTTCATACCTGTTCAACAATATTTTTGTCCTACGGGTATCTTCGGCAGCAATCAAGGAAACTTTATCGAGAGTCTCTATAGCACGATGAGTCACATCGCCCAAGTTGCCAATTGGGGTGCTCACTACAAATAAATCACCTATTTCCTCTGAGCCCGGTTGCACAACAGCCATATTCAATATTTTTTATAATTTCCAACTTTAAAAAACTTAATTTTTCACGTAAAAAAATCCGACAGATTCTCGCTTACCCTTTAGCGGACTGAGAAGAAGATTTCTTTTCCATTTCTTCAGTTTTTACCAAAGGAATAATTTTCGTTTCCTTTCCTGTCATATCACAGGATCCGTCCAATACCCCCCCCAACTCAATATACAAAGCGGGAGATTTAACATTACCGACCACTCTGCTGCTTGAATGAATCTCAACTTTTTTCGAAGCCATCAGAGTTCCCTCTACACGCCCCATACAAATAATCGTTCCCGCAGAAATTTCCGCGATAAGATGTCCGGTCTCCCCGACGATCAGCGTATCATCAGTATGAACCTGACCTTCGAACTTGCCATCAATGCGAACCGTGCCATCAAAAGTCAAAGATCCGTTGAAAACCGTATCTTCGCCCAAATAGGCTTTTATTTGAGTATCATCTTTTTTCATGTTTTTTCCTCCCCACATGAGAAATCACCTAACCCGCTTTAATGTTAACGTTTTCCAATCAAATTCTGAATGCGCTCCAAATCGTCATCCGAGTAGTAAGTCACCACAAGTTTACCACCCGTTTTCTTCGGGCTGATATCAACCTTGGTTCCTAACTTGCGCTCCAATTCCTTTTCCAAGTCTCTGATAAAAATATTTTTTTTCGCTGCAGGAGATGTAGATTTTGTCGGTGCCGGTTGCTTTAACCTGTTCACCCGGTTTTCTGTTTGCCTTACCGTAAGATCCTCTTTGAAAATTTCCTTACATAACGCTTGTGTTTGTCCGGCATCGTCCAGCCCCAAAAGAGCCCGGGCATGACCCATAGATAGTTTTCCCGAAATCAAATGTTCCTTGATGTTTCGTGGGAGCTTGAGGAGCCGAAGAATATTGGCGACTGCCGTTCGACTTTTGCCGACCTTATTCGCAATCATTTCCTGAGTCAAAGCAAATTCGTCGGCTAGGCGGGCGTAGGCTTCCGCTTCTTCAATAGGATTAAGGTCTTGGCGATGAATATTTTCAATGATTGCCAACTCCAAGGCCTGGGCATCAGTGACTTCCCGGATCACTGCAGGAATTTTTTTCAGTCCGGCTTTTTTCGAAGCCCGCCACCGTCTTTCACCGACCACCAACTCATAACCGGTTTCAGTTTTTTGCACCACAACCGGTTGCAGAATTCCATTTTCACGAATGGAGGTTACCAACTCCTCAAGTTTGTCATCGTCAAAATAATTTCTCGGTTGAAATCGGTTGGGTGAGATTTCATCAATCAGCAGTTCTCTGCTTAAAACTATCCCCTCTTCAGGTGACTCAGGAACGCCCATTTCAAAGTCCGGGATTAATGCATTTATGCCTTTTCCTAATGCTTTTCTATTCATACTGCTGAACCTGAAAGTGATGTTCGTTCATCTGTTTTTGATCTAGAAATAATTTCTTTAGCCAGTTCCACATAAGAATCTGCACCTCGTGAGCGACCCGCATACAGCATGATTGGCTTGCCATGACTGGGTGCCTCACTCAATCGCACATTTCTTGGGATAACTGTTTTCAGCAGAAAATCACTGAAATATTTTTGAACCTGATCCTTAACCTGCGAGGCCAGAAGAGTTCTACTGTCGAACATCGTCAATAAAATACCTTCCACTTTTAAATCCGGGTTAATGGATTTCTTAACTAACTTTAAAGTTTTAAGTAAATGACTCAAACCCTGAAGCGCATAATATTCGCATTGCATCGGAATCAATACCGAGGAGGAAACAGCCAGAGCATTCAAAGTCAAAAGTCCTAGCGAAGGCGGGCAATCTATAACCACAAACTCAAACTCTTCCCGCACTCCATTAAGGGCGGTCTTCAAAATTGTTTCTCTTGATTCTTTGGAAACCAACTCGATTTCAGCGCCAGTAAGGTCTACTCTTGATGGGATTAGTTTCAATGTTTCAATTTCAGTGGAACAAATGACTTCCGCCCGACTCGCCTCACCCATCAAAAGCTCATAAACTCCGCGAGAATTGCAATCAACACCCAACCCACTGGATGCATTGCCCTGAGGATCAATATCGATCAATAATACTTTTTTGCCCGAAAGGGCTATAGAAGCCGCAAGGTTAATAGCAGTAGTGGTTTTACCCACCCCACCTTTTTGATTTGCAACGCTTATGATTTTACCCATGAAGCTCCCAAGAATAGTACGTCTACCGAACTAAAACTACCATAGTTTCAATTCCCTGCCAATACAAAATTGGATTATCAGACCACTGTCTCACATGAACCACCACTCGGCGTGGGGCCAATATTCAATAAGTCATGAGGGCAGAAACAAGTTTTTCTGAAAAGTTAAGCTTATTCCCTTTTTATGGCGGGTCGCCATTGTTTCACGTGAAACACCACTCGGCGTGGGGCCAATATTCAACAAGACATGAGGGCAAAAACAAGTTTTTCTGAAAAGTTAAGCTTATTCCATTTTCTTAAGGCGGGTCGCCACTGTTTCACGTGAAACACCACTCGGCGTGGAGCCAATATTCAGCAAGTCATGAGGGCAGAAACAAGTTTTTCTGAAAAGTTAAGCTTAATCCATTTTCTTAAGGCGGGTCGCCACTGTTTCACGTGAAACATTTTTCGTAGACTAGTAGGCTTGAGACTAGCCCTTGATAGCTAGTTATTGAAATATCCTCTTTTAGGGAGAGACTAGAATCTAGTTGGTCGGTGCTTTCATCGGGAGGCTTTTTTACGATCAACTTTCCTCCGGAAGCCACAAACCGCTCGCCCAAAGCCAAGCATTGTTTTAAATCTGATACCGCGCGAAATATAATCGCATCGAATTGTCCCTCTTGTTTGTTTGGGATATCTTCAGCTCGAGCATTGATAACTTCAGCCTGTTCGAGCCCAAGCTCCCGGATTACTGTTTCCATAAAGCTACAACGCTTGCGCTGGCTCTCTACCAAAACCAATGCCATTCCAGGAAAAAGAATTTTTAGGGGAATACCAGGAAAGCCGGCACCACTACCTATATCCATAACTCGTAAGTCGGGTTTGAGGGCACGAGAATATTGCAAGGAGTCGAACACATGCCTTTTAAGAATGCTGTCGGGGTCTTTTTCAGCAGTGAGATTGATTTTTCGGTTCCATTTTAACAAAAGATCCAGGTAGAGCTGAATCCGCGACTCCACTAGACTAGTAAGCTCAGTATCCAGAACCAGCCTGGGGTCTCGTAAAATTTGTAAAATAGTCCCTTGCATAGGGGAAATTCAGGAAGCGAGAATCTTTTTAAATTCTCGAGTGAGAGCAGGAACAACTTGAACAACGTCTCCGACTATACCATAGTCAGCGACGGAAAAAATGGCGGCATTGGGGTCGGAATTAATAGCCACTATACACCGCGAAGAAGACATACCAGCTAAATGCTGTACCGCCCCAGAGATACCACAGGCAAAATATAGATCAGGAGAAACAGTTCGACCCGTCTGACCGACTTGATTGGAGTAATCACGCCAACCATTATCGACTACTGGTCGACTGGCTCCCACCGCTCCGCCCAGGGTTTCAGCCAGCTCCTCTAACAGTTTGAAATTTTCTGGTCCCTGCATTCCCAGTCCACCCGATATAACGATACGAGCTTCGCTGATATCAAGTTGAGAGCCCACCTGTTTAACCAGTTCATGCACCCTTTGAGAAAGTTCCGGCAATTGTGCCTCTTCCTCAATAGTTTCACCTTGGCGAGAAAGTGGGGGACTTCTAAATATATTTGGCCGCAAGGACAGGATATGAGGTTTCTTACCTCTAAACCGGATCGTTGAATGAGCCTTACCAGAAGAAACGGGTCGTACGGCCTCAACATCTCCCTCTGTATTAACAGAAAGAGAAATACAGTCAGTTGCCACCCCTACCCCTAACTGAGAAGAAAGAACAGCAGACAACTCCTTGCCATTATTGGTGGCAGGCACTAGCAGGTAATCGAATGAAGATTTTTCCAGTTGGCGCAATAGTGCGAAAGAATAATTTTCATGAACATAGTGTTGCAGATCAGGATGGGTGAGAAAACACACTTCATCCGCCCCATGCTGAATAAAAAGGTCGGCCTCCAAGTTTGCTGACTGACAGAGGCAAAGGGCAATTACTTTGCCAGAAACCTGATCGGCCAATTTGCGTGCGGCACTTAAAACTTCTAACGATACCGGCTTGGTTTCACCCTGATCATGCTCGATCACAACCCCCAAAACACAGTCAACACTCACAAAAAAACTCCTGAATAACAATAGACGGCATCGACAAGATCTCTATCGGCATCAAAAGACTCCGAAGAAGATATATGTGCCTTTTTAGGCGCATGCCAATTAATACATTTAATGGGATCTAAAACCTAGTCACAGTACGATCAATATTTACCAGGCGGGCGAAACAAAGGCAGATCCAATATCCATTCAATCTCCCAAATTTCGCCAATGGTTCCCAGTCCGAGAAGGAAAACATATAAAACTAGAAGACCAACGCCAAATTGACCTTTATATTTCTGTACCAGGCCTTTTATCCCGCTCTCCGCAGGGGTGGGGGTAGATTCATTCATAGGATAGATTTTTCAATTAAATGATTTTTTCTTCATCACGCAACAAGCGGGCCAGTTCACCACTTATCTCGTCATAAGTACCTTGTAGAATTATTCCCTTTTTTCGTTCCGGGGGCAAGCAGAGATTTTTCTCAACCACCCGATTATCACCCGTCTCAATATCAAGGTCGCTGGCAGAAAGTGTTAAGACTTCCTTTTTCTTAGCGGCCATAATGCCTTTAAGTGAAGGAAGTCGAGGTTCGTTCAGACCCTTCTGACAAGTCAACAGTAGTGGAAGCGGCAATTCTCGAACCTCACTGCCCCCTTCAACCTGCCGAGTAATTTTTACACTTTGAAAATCATCAGAAAAATCAATTCCCGTCACCACGGTAACAAAAGGAATATCGAGAAGAGTTGCCAAAGCCGGGCCAGTCTGAGCCCTATCCAAATCCACAGCTTGTCGGCCACAGAGAATCAAATCATAGGAAATTTTTTCAATACTGCGGGCCAAAACTCTGGCTAGGTCATAAGAGTCCAGTTCATCAAATTTAGCATCCATTAAATGAACAGCCTTGTCCGCACCCATAGCTAAAGCCTTTTTAATCGAATCCTTAAATATCTCCGGCCCAAGTGATAAAAGGGTGATCTCAGTATCTGGTTTTTTTTCCTTGATACGCACCGCTTCTTCAATCGCAAACTCATCATAAGGATTGATAATGCGCGAACTCCCAAGGGAAACCACCATTCCATTATCAATCTGGATTTGAGCGGCGGTATCCAGCACCTGTTTGACACAAACAATGATCTTCATACCAACACCAAAATTAAGGTTAACTTTGATATTATCGCAGAGGGAACCAATTTGCAAAACCACCTGTTTACTTTAATACGTTGCTCATTTTTTTAAGACCTGCCTTGATATGATCAGTGAGAGCCTGACTGCTGATTTTCATGATTCGAGCGGCTAGCTTTTTCTTAAGACCTCCATAAAATACCAATGCGACGGCCATCAATTGCTTGTCAGTCAATCCCATTTCTGCAAGATTTAGTGAACCTTCCTTTAAATAAGAAAATTCTGCTTGAGGGCGATAATCTTGATATTCAACACCAAAATTCTGAGCATTGCGGATAAGCTCCAATTCATCCGGTGGAAAAAAACGTAAGTGGTAGTCTTCCTCTGGGCCATAGTCCATACCTGAATCAACAATTATATTTACTTTGCAAGATTCACGCATACTTATAATTCTCCAGGTATTCTATGAATTGAGGACCATCATAAAAAATAAAAAAAGAAAACCATGCAGGCGGATTAGGCTCTAGCAAATCAGAGGATAGACTTCGCGGCAAGCTATCAGGCAAACCGGTCACCGGTACACCATTAATATATATTTTATCGCGGGAAAACATCGCACGCCAATATTCACGCCCCACTCTAAAGTGAAACCACAAAGCTTTAAGAGATGGTTCCGATCGATATAAATAGTTTCCACAATAAAAGCAATGCCAGCCAACATCTGTTTCTTGCAATCCGTTCCTACCGCAACCTCTGCGAAGAGTTTCCCCTGTCTCCAAAACAAAAGACACCGGCGAACAATGTTTAAGTCTTTTATTTGTGTATGCTTTATGACCAGAACGAGTAATTCGAATCTTTTTCATAGTATTTCCCTCAATGTATGACCACCAGAACCTGACATGTATTATTCTTTACGGATATTTTCCGATAGCCGCCTTTATTTTACGGGCTAAAATTGTTATAATTCTATTGCTTCCCCCTTTGACTAATTTTGTTTAGTACGGTTAATCCAAGTAATGAATAACTTGAGAACCGCTCGTTTTAGTCATTGCGCAAATCAAAAGGTAGCTCTATAGATATAGTTAATTAATTGAAATATAGACCATTAGTATTTTTATTCAATTTACCTCTTCCAAAAACAACGGGGCAAAATGGTATAATTAGTACAAGAATTGAATTAATAACAAGATATCTAGAAAATAAAATAAAACTGTTTTACCAAAATAAAAACCCCGACAAAACAGCGGGTTCGGAATAGGGACGATATTCCCTTTTCGGATTATTAATATCGGACATTTGTCCTCTCGCGTCAAGTATTATTTACTCCGTCATGCCAAAAACACAGATTTGGGAAAGAATAGAATCTTTACCGGGGAGCAACAATCTTGCTGAATTTTGTCGAGGGGTGGGCTTGGATTATGAAAAATTCAAGAAGAGCCATAGACGTAATAATGGTCCGCCCGATTCCGCAACTCTGGATAAAATCGCAAGCCATTTTAGATTGGATCTGAGATGGCTAATTACAGGCATAACATCCTCCTGCCCTCTCAATAAGAGAATAGGCAAAAGGCTTAAACAGTTCAGGAATAAAAATGGCTGGTCGCTAGAGGAAATGAGCGGGCATGTCTCCCTCTTCCCGCAGGTTTTACAAAACTACGAAAATGGAAACTGGGTGATCTCCACGGAGCTTCTCAACGACCTGGCAAAAGAATTAACCATTCCTCCAAATGAGCTATTGAAGGAACATGATACTCTTCCAGTTCAAGTGCCTGAATTAAAAATATTCCAACCCAATAGCATTGCAGGAGCCCCGGCCATTAAGGGAGAAGATTATGTCTCAATTCCCCTCACTAATTCTTCAATCGCTGCCGGGCAACCCATTATCCAAGAAAATAATATTGAAGATTATGTTCTACTTCACATACGCGCCGCAGGAAAAAAGAAAAATATGGTGGCCAGCAGAGTAGAAGGAGATTCCATGGAGCCTATGTTGCATTCAGGCGACATTGTGATCATTGACCGAGACGATAAAAAAATAGTTAAAAATAGAATATTCGCTATATTTTATGATGAGGGCTTAACAGCAAAGTATATAGAATATCAAGAAAACCTGTTAATTCTCAGGCCTATCAACCCAAACTCTCAATTACAAATTATTAATCTCAAAGAACACCCCGATCCCATAGTCGGCCGTGTTATAGGTGCATGGAAAGAGCTATAACCTCCCAACTTAATTGAGAAAATTATTGTACAATTTCCGCCACGATGGGCATAATAGGGTTTATGAATGAACAAAACAGCGACAATTTAAATAAAGACAATAAGAAAAAGGACCTAGGCCCTCCACTTAAAATTCTACTCGCCGATGACACAGCGGTTAACCTTGCCTTGGCAACAAAGCTATTAAAAAGGAGAGGTCACGAAATAACTGCTGTCGAGAACGGCCTACTCGCTTTTGAAGCTTTCAAGGAAGGTTCCTTTGATGTTGTCCTGATGGATATCCATATGCCTGTCATGGATGGTTTGGAATCTACAAGCAAGATACGCGAATTTGAGGCTTCCGAAACTTCCCGACCACCAACTACAATCATAGCTATGACCGCAAATAATGAACAAAGCGATCATGAAATATATTTAAATTCTGGAATGAACGGAATCATCACAAAACCGTTGGAAATCAAAAATGTTGTTTCACAAATCCGTGAAATCATCACAAACTTTTCTAGCTAATTAATTTTAAGAACCAAATATGGCTTCTTTCTGGTAATAAATAGTCACTACGACTTTATCCCCAGCAACAACCGATCCGACTTGTGTAAACTTCATACCCAGACGATCCGTCCCCAGAAAACCAATTGAAGAACCCAAAACAGTTTTTTCAAACTGACTTCCATCCGTTAAGGTTGCTGGGTTATTCAGATTCGTTCCATTTTTTAGAATATCGACCTTCATATCCTGACCGTCAGGAACGACTTGTGCAAAAAGGCCAATAGCCTTAACCGTTATATTTTCCTGCGGGATATACCCATCATAAAACACAACTCCATTAATAGCCGTGTCGGGAACGGTAACAGTAAAACATAGCAAATTACCCAGATCATCTGTCGCTTCTACAAAATCGGAATATACATTTTGCCAATTTAAATCCCCGGCAGAAGGAATTGCAATATTAAGGTTGGTCGTAAAAGTATTAGCCATAAAACTCCTTTCTTCAGTTTATTTCTGATCCGCCAAAACCAGAAACACCAAATGTCTGAAATCCAAATCCTGCATTGCCGACAAGGCCGCGCATTTGCCGAACAGTTATAGGAACCGTATCCATACGTTGGGCAATTCCAGAACCCATAGACCTACCCACGCCTAAAACCATGACCTTAACGTTATCCAATTCATGCGTGGGAGGATTGACTTCAAGAATATCTCCCCGCTCAATTTCCATATTGTCCAACAATAATTCAATTTCATAAATATCACGAGGAAGTCCCCGTTCCTGCAAATAAAACGAAAGCAGGTCAACGGCAAGACTTTCACTGCGAATCCAATTAAATTCAAATTCGTTGAGTTTTTCTTTTTCCCCAAATTGATTAATGGAATCCGCATCTTCACCACTTTTAACCGACTTATAACCCTCACCGGTCCAATTTTTTCTATATCGCAAATCAATTTTATTAACCACATCCTCAATGGGTGTGCGCATAGTTTTAAAACGAACCCGTTTTTGCGAATCTAATAAAACCATATTGTCTAAAATAAGTTTTGCCGCGATAGTACTGGTATTAACAAGATTAAATCGACGAAACAAAACTTTCGCCAACCCCAAATCCCAATAGAAAAAAGAACGGCTTTCCTTGCCCCACTGATTCCAGAGTTCACGAGCTGAAACCTTATTGGTTATCACCCCAGCCAAAAGATATCCGGAAAACAAGTCCCCGGCCTGATCCAGCGATGCAGGGTCCAAAACCGAACTACTCAAATTCAAGGCTTTAAGAATGGACCACTTATAAACATGATCCGGTCTTTCAACAAGGGAGTCGGCTGTTCCGGTCAAAGTTCCAATCGAATCATCTTTAACACCCTGAATATCGGCACTAACTTCATCGGTGAACTGTATTCGTCGCCGGGCATACTCAATTTCATAGGCAAGGTGAACGATGAAAGCTGTCCGACCATCACTGGAGCCATTATATTGAACCTGGGATTCCCGATTGATGAACCAATTCCAGTCTCCATTCACATGGCTGGTGATATCGAAAAAATCAACGACACTACGAGTGGCTTTTTCAGCAGTAGAATTAATCCCTGGACTGGAGGAATGTTGAATCAACGAGCCAGTCTTCGTTGTAGAAATATTAGTCCCTTGATTAGAAACTTGCAGCGGTGTAGTCATGGTAACAACACGCGTAGCAGATACTATTTTAAAGGTAATAAATGTAGCATTATGCGTGATTCGAATAGAGTTCGAATCCGTATTAATATTGCCACCTGTTGTATAGGTTTCGGTTGTTCCCTGCCTTCTCCAAAGACGATAACTACCAGAGGGGCTTCCACCATTATTATTAGCATTAACATCCACCGTACTTGGACCACTAATGGTGCCCATCCATTCAAAACCAATGCCATATTCAGCAGTTGACCAGGTCCCCGGACCAGGATCGGGAAAAGTAATAATATGTTGTTGTCCATTACTCAACCCAATCGTCTGCCCGCCGACCCCAGATAAAGCATTTTGCGTTATCTTCGGAGGTAGTGCCTCTGAATGGTGATGTTGGGGGTCGCTAATAGGAAACCCAAATGAATCCAAATGAGTATGAGTGATATCCGTTGTACCGCTTGAAATAACAACATCATCTAAAGCTGGGGCAGACAAGGTACCAACCTGGCCCACTCCGGTAACATGGGCAGTCATACTGTCATTAGGGAGTTTCTCCTCAACAAAATGTTCCACCCGCAAAAGAACTTTACCAATGGTCCCAATATTAGCCAGCGAATTGGTTTGCCGTAACGATAAAACATTCGCGCTTTGATTAATCTTTGCATAGGTTGTCGGGCTGTTGGGAATGTTGGCATTTGTAGGGTTAATAGCAGTATTTCCTGCTCCAACCACATCATTCTGCGCCTGTAAGAATTTACTATCGATGGAATCGGATTTTTTAGGCTTTGAAGAAAACACCACTTCCCCTTTAGGGACATCCATCGAAAATTCACCAGAGTCTGCCAGATGGCCTCCAACTCGGACATTAGAAATTTCTTTAATGGGGTAATCAGGATCACTGAACAAATAACGATGATCCGTCACCTTCTCAAGAACCGCATCATCACTATAGTGAAATTCATTAATCCCAGTACAACCCAGAAACTGGGTGGAGTTCAAATTGCTATAGTTGATTTCATCATCATTAACGATAACGGTCCCGGACACAGAGAAATCAGCTGTGGAAGAAACATCAAGCAAAGTCCCACCGGGAATCGCCACCGAAGTTAACTGTGTTTGTTGTGATTTGCGTACAAGAATTCCGGGAACTTCATCGACATCACCAATGACAATGGGTCGAGTTTTTCCAACGGATAGTTCTGGAGCATTTGGATAGTCTGAAAGGGTTAGTGCGTTACCAACCACTTTGGACCCGTAACCTTTAGAAATATCCACAAGGTCGAAAGTACAAAATGCTTCGTCATATTGGACAGGATCTCCAATCCGAGCAATAAAAAGAACACTAAGGTCCGCATCGGTCAACCCATCATCGGAAAACCATTGATAAAGAGTCACAACAGATGATTCGGGGGGACGATGACGAAACAAATTTGAAAACCGGGCAACGGGACTGAACAAATCTACCGGCGAATTCAAAATGCTAACAGTAAGGTTGGGGAAGGAATTACTATCTGACTGATCGGGAGACACCAGGCGGTCCAGGTTACCCATATTATTAATCAGTGGATACCAGGTAACGGAGTTGATGTTCACCCCTTCCCGGTCCGTTAACTGCAATGTTAATGCTGGCAACCCATTCATAGCAGGCCAGTTAATTTGTAGCAGGTTAACGGGGGCATTCGCCTTGCTATTTCGGGAAGTATTAAATCCAGAAGTAAAATCAGTTCGCATAACGGTTCAGGATAATAAATATTAATAAAGAAGTTAACGTACTCATGTGGAGGATGCTTTTTTATACAATCCGGTCTCTGCCAATAGCCATCAACTCTAATTTTTCATCAATGCCCACTCGGTTCGAGCGAATCTTTTCATCAATATCTTCCCGAACCCGGTTCTTTAATATTTCCATCAAACGTTCTTTCCAGTCCTCTTTCTCTCTCAACTGACCGTAAAATTCAGACCGAAGAGGAACCGATTTCATGAAAGCAAAGACCTCTCCTTTATAAAAGACACGAACCGGGAACAATTGTGTTTGCCCCACTTGCTGAATCCCTTCGCCATCCACCCTAAGACTAAAATCTTCCGCCTTGCACTGGCTCCAATCAATCATAATAGTCGTCTCCCTTTACTATAAAATGGTCCTTTATAAAGCTTCTTTCCTGAGATCAATGCTCCCTGAGTATTTGCCAAAAAGAACCAATTGAAAATTAAATACATTCATCCATCGAACGGTATGCAGGTTGGCGTTGCTGTCCTCAAACTCAAATGTGCTGAAGGACTTTTTAACCGTATCAAAAAAGGTTTGCGCGCCATCGCGGTCAAGTTGACTGACACGGGCAAAATTAAACTGAAAAGTCTGGCGCTGGCCGCCCTTTTCCTGAATATAAAGAGTGCCACCGGCTGTCGTAGAATTAATCTGTTCAGGATAATCAAGAACCTCTCCCGCAGGGTACTCCGGTTGGGTGACAGGCACCCATTGCATCGTCGCAGCAGCCTTTGTAGGATAATAAAAACCAAAACTCATAAAACATTCTCCAAATTGCTAAAAGAGATAAAGAGAGATCAACAATAATGACTACTTAAGAAGAAATAACGTTTGAAGCGCATAACAGCCAATTAGTAGCATGTTATGAACCTTCATCAGTTTTCATGACCAGAAAGGGCACGCGGAGTGGTTAGTTCATCCTGCGGTCCAGGCGTTTGAGTTCATCCCGCATCTGGAAAGCTAAATTGCGAAATTCCTCCCGGTCGAGTTTAAGACCATTAGGAACATTAAAGCTGAAGTTGAGATTTTGAATGGTAATGCCATTGGAATTGCCCTGACGAAAATTATCGGCCTCTTTTATAGGTAAGACCGATTCATCTTTATGAATCATGGCAAGCATGTCGCGTGGAACCCGGTCGATGCCACTGGAAAACCCTGGGACTTTTATTTTGGAAGAAGTTTCTACCTTACCGCTGAATCCCGTCAAATCCAGGCTTGAAGTTTGAAATTCTGGTCCTCCATCAAAAAACGAGTCAGATGAGCGAGGACCAGATGTTGTTTTAAATGATTCTTCAGCAATGGTCACTCTTTGAGTAATATCTTGGGAAAAGGTTTTTTCTATCTCTCCACGAATGCGTTTGGCCTCTTCGGTAGCGTTATCAACCAAATTAACCGTAACAAATATATCCTGCATATTCTGGATTTGCTCAAGGCAGGCTTTAATGGACTCCAATGTTTGCTTCGCATCTTCCGGTATAGACGGCAATTGCAAAGGCTGAGAGTTCCCAAGGATGTCTAACGATTCTTTAACACCTTCTGCATACTCATCAATCGGCTTTTCTCCAACACGCCACTCTTCTAAAACTTGGCCCGTTTTCCATAATGCATAAAAACCTGCTAGAGCAGCCGTAGCCTCCTTAAATATCGCCGCAACTGCTGCAAAACTTCCTATTTTTTCGATTTTATCCAAGTCTGACTTTTTTAAAAAATCATCCTCTATGCCAGTCATAAACTTATCAATATTATCTTTGCCCCTTGAAGCTAGTTTTTCATTCATCAAGATTGCTTCCATCTGCTGTCTTGAAATTGACTCAAAAATACCTTCTGTTACTTTTCCTGTCTTTTGTACCTCTTCTAAAGATTTTTTATAGTTTTGCACTGCCTGTTCAGCTGGTTCAGAGAACTGGTTATCAAATTGAACCACCACTTTAGTTGTAACAGTTGTATTAGCCATTTTGAGTTCCTGAAAGATAAGAAAACAATTAATCGTATATGCTATAATTCGGTTAACCGATAGGAGTGGTTCCCATGGCTCTGATCCCTTGTTTTGAATGTGGAAAAGAAATCAGCAATAAAGCAGTGGCCTGTGCACACTGTGGAGCACCAGCCCATACAAAGATTAAAACCAAAACCGAAGATTATTTGCCCGAAGGTTTTTCAACTGGTTCCCCGCTTGCCCCCTGTAGGATTTGCCGAACAGAAATACTACGAAAAGCTTATGTTTGCCTAAATTGTGGCATACGTAACCCAGAAGCCCATAAAAACAGAGTGGCAAATATAGGGCTGATATTATTCATATTTTCCTATTGTTTATTAATCAATTATGACACCTGGTTTCGCTGGGGAACATTTCTCCCGATTCTAAGGGTTCTGTTAATGTGTTTAATTAGTATTGGATGGCTATGGTACGCGTATCAAAAAGTTTTAGAATGAAATAAAGAAATTCAATAATCAATTTTCTAAAGCAAAATGAGTTTACTTATTCCCTGTAAAAACTGCGAACGCAAGGTTGCCCCAAATGCACATTTATGTCCGAACTGCGGCATAAAAGACCCTGCACCTCAAAAAAACATTTGGCTGGAAATAAACGCTATATATGTATTTCTAGGGCTTTTTATATTTTTACGCAATAAAACAGAATGGTTTGGTGGTGAAACTCCCCCAGACCTTTGGATATGGCTATTACATATCACTTGGACGTTCTCTACAATGTGGTTAATTTATAAGGTTACCAAAAAAAAAATTTAACTATCCTGCTCTCAAAGAAAATATCCAACAAAAGCATCCCTTTACCATAATCAGCAGGTTATAGAGGTGGGAGGATTACCTCCCTTCAAAAAGGGTGTAATGGGCAGCGATTAACTAAGCCCCATCTGCGTATCGACGTTGATTGTGATATTTTTCCAGCAAAGCCAGAGCCTTCCATTCGACCAGATCCAGATCATTTTTTTCAAAGGGATAACCGCCCTCTTTTAGCAGCAGAAGGTTTTCCAGATACCCCACCCAGTTACCAAACCCCTGTGGGTAGCGATTGAGAATTTTTCGTGCCGGGTGATTTTCAATATTCCATTCAGGGTTATCCGTTTCCTCGTGAACCCGTTTTAGAAATTTTTCATAATCTACTTCCAGTCCCGGAACATCGTCCTGAAAGTAGTTGATCAGTTTTTTAGTGTGGCATGCTCCAAGTTGGCTAAGGTTCCTTCAAACACCATGGCTGCGGCACACTTGAATGAGGCCTGGACATATTTTTTCCAATTTGGAATCGAAGGAGTCAAAGGTTTTTCCTTACCGGTTACAGGGTCGGTAAAAACAACCTCTTCTTCACCCTCTTTAGTTTTAACTTTGATATCCATCAAAATAGTCTCGATAAACTCAATACGCGCCTGGGAAGAGTGATCATCGACATTACCGGGAGAAACAATTTTAAATCGGTTTTTCTGGAACAGACAAAACTCTTCGGTCGTGTAATCCCGTAAAACCAATACAACAGTTTCCCCGCAATAAGGAATTTCAACTTTTATAATGCCTGGGTTTATATTGATTGCCATTCACACCTCCATTTGAGGTTATCCTTCTACAGACTCAGGATGACCATTAATAATTGTTTTATTAAATCAAGTATCCCGTCTGTTCATTGATCACTTTTACAATCACCGAACCATAGGTCGTGTCTTCCAATACCTGAAACTCGGCGTTCACCGTGACCACTTCTCCATCCCGGTCTTTTTTAGCTTCTTTATAAACCACTTTCGGAAAAATGATATCGCAGGAATAATTGAATGAACCGGAACCACCTGCAATCACCGCCCCGGTAACTGGAATGTGTAATACGTATTCTGTACCATTTACCAGTCCCGTTTTATGACTTTCGTCCTGCATTTCCAGAACTGCTAAAAGGTTTTGCTGGAAGCGATCACCGCGCTCTACCCTAGTGACATATCCTGAACTGTCGCCCATTTCATAAAAGGTTTTTGCCTGGTTATCCATCGTCCAATCAAAAGATAATAAATCCGCTTTGAATGATATCGGTAAACCGTTGACCAAAATATCCCCTCCGGCAACCGTTCCTGAAAGAGAACCACCCCGATTGAAATTAACATCTCCATACCTTAAATAAGACTCCCCAACTACTGTAGGTTTGGGGTCAGCATTGGCTTCTTCATTCCCTTTCCCACCAAACTGAGCTTCCAATTTAACGAAGTCACCTCTTGCCCCGCTTATTTTCACGGACTTGCCAAACAAACCAGCAAAACATTTATTAGCAATTCCGTCATATTCCAGCAGAGTCACAGACGGCAAATCTATATTAGCTAGGTCGCGCTCTATAAAATGCCGGTAAACAGTGGGATCATTTACATCATCCGGTTGGTCGGTAGTGACTTTTCCCATAACCAAAGTAAGAAAAAATGCCAGATTGTGCGGCATGGCCCGCTGTTGATGCATACCATCGAGTTTCCAGTTGAGGATTTCTTGAATCGAAGGTTCATTGAGCCCAGTCGTTTCATTTTCATTAGTCTGCACTTCATTAGGTTGCACATCTGTGATGGGACCTTCAAAATTAAAAGCAGTCGAAATGCCTGCCGGTATTCCATAGCTGGCCTCCTTAGCTATTGAAAATCCGCGCCAGCCCGTACTGATACGTTTAGTCGTCATAAAATATCCTCAGAAATTTACAGTTAATTCAATTTGAGCCGTAGTAGTCGAAATAAAATAATAGTATTCCCCTTTTTTAAACTGTTCCTCGCTAGTGCTGACCTCCCTGACAAAGCCTCCGACTCCCAAGTCGTTACTGGAACTTTTTTGTTTATCGAGGACTCTTTCAATATTTGCTATCAAGGTATGATGAGCCGCCAAACCAAATTGGGGATCTCTCTGCCGGGTCACTGCAATCACCTGAGCCGGAACCGTTTCACGAATCTCATTAGTCGCTCCAGGATCTTGTTGTTTACTTTCGGCATTGGGCACCACAGCGATGGCAGGTAGATCAGACGGGGCAAAAAACCGAGCGTCCTTCTCATCCTGAAGGGAAAATCCGCGTTTATGAGTTTCAAGGGTTTTTACATTAATGGAATTACCCACCCAAGAATCATTTTGCAGGGTGGTTTTTATAGCATTACCAAGTGCTGTATAGTCGGTCACCAAATCTCTCCTAATTAAATTTCCGCTTGAGAACTGACTCAAAAATCTTAGCCGTATCTTCTCCCACCTCTTCTGTTGCCTCTCCCAGCACCCGAAATGCGGGAGTACCAGGATGTTTGATTTGTTTCACCGGATGTTTCGCCCGCGGCCAGAACAATAATTTATTTCCCTTAGCTCGAATAATGTGCGGACGACTACCAAATTCAATAATTTCGGCCACCGGCGAGTTGCTTTCCAGCTTTAAGATGAAGGAACCCTCCTCCTCTTTAAAACTAGATTTAATGGAGCGAAAATAATTTCCCTTACCCATATTGGGTTTTCGAGTTGTCGATCGAACTCTTTTCTTTGCCAGTCGTTCAGTTCGAATTATTAAAATACGAGCAGTATCACGCACCGCATTCTTAACCCCTTCGGCTAACTGCTGGAAATGAGAAATTATCCTTTCAAACGAATTAAAGCGGAGAAAAACTGCCACCAAACCCTCCCGGTTATATTTTGAAAACTCTATAGGGTTCCCATAGAACCATCACAGCAGGTGGAATGGGTACGCGATTCAACTCCAGAAGTCCTGAGGTGGACTCATCTGATTCGAACAGTTTTGATTTATTGGCGAATAATAATTTGACCCATTGTAGAATGCCCTGCTTGATCGTTTCTGGAACGCTGAATTCATCGCCGAAACCAGCTACGAACTCAATTTCCAACGCATTCATTCTTCTAAGAGCATTGGGCCATGTCTGGCCATCGTTCAATCCAATACGGCCGGGAGTGGACGCGCCATCCACCAAATACTTACTAGAATCAAAAGTGCTGACCGTATTGGCAGAGTCATAAGATTTAATATGAGTTACCGACTGCAAGGGTGAAAGTGGTATGGAAAGCGTTACGCTTCCCGGCACCGAATCCAGCCACAGGGTCCAGGTCTGAGTGATTAACAAACGCCGTGTCCAGGTTTCAGCTTTTTGTCGAATAGCCGTCACCAAAGAGTTAATCAATGCGTCATCATCGCTATCAGTAATTCTTAAATAATTTTTAGCAACAGCCAGGGAAACGGGTTCCGAGACAGGTGGAGTTTTTATTATTAACGCCATTATATTTTTCCGTTCAGGTTTTTAACTTCTTACGGTTTTTTTTATTTTCAGGAGCCTTGCCTGCGTCTTTAACAACCGGATCCGTGAGCTTATGCGCCCAACGTTGCCGAATAAAAACATGCGCCAATTCGTCTGGCACATCCACCGTTTCACCACTGTTATAAGTATTGACTATGATTCCATCAGGAGATCCTTGCCGGGTTTTGAGCATTTTAATTTTCATAAATTATGTCCAAAAAAAATTCCCCTTCCCCTCAATAAAGGGGAAAGGGAAAGTGATCAATTAATTAACAGGTTCCCGGTGTGGCATTCCTCTTAACACAATACCTGCAACTTGGGCCCCAATAGTTGCGCCGGACACAGTCAACACCGCACGCAAATAACGCTTTGCGCCTTTATATCCCACACGTTGATTTGTAGCTGAAGCCAAATCAGACAATGCCCCCTCCTGATCGACCAGGGCCACATCATTCCAGTTAGAGTTATCATCCGATTCCTCAACCTTAGGAGTATGGATGCCATCCGTAACCGTGCCTACACTGAAAACAAGAGCAGAACCCTCAAAGCCTTGAAGGTCAATGCTCAATCCGTTAATGGTTGCGGTGTAATCATCCGGATCAATGGAATTGACCGCATCTATTTGGTTTTTAAGATCTTTCATTAATTTCTCCTAAAAGAAGTGAAATATTAATTTAAACCCCTCAGTCTTTCGGCCGAGGCAGAGGGGGAAGAAAGGGAGCTTGCCGACAGTGGAGCTCTGTTATGCCGCTGTTTTTTGAACAGCAAAGGCCTCAAAGTTAGCCACATCACCACCCGTGCGCTTCGTGGTATAAAACAACACAAAGGGTTTAGAACTGAAAGGATCACGAAGAACCCTCAGTCCCATCCGGTCAACAATGGTATAAGCCTGTCTGAAATCCCCAAACGCTACAGATATAGAGTTAGCCGCCACTTGCGGCATATCTTCCATGCGCTCAATCGGATGACCCAGCAAAGTTTGTGGTTCGCCCTCCTGAAATCCAGGCTGCCAGATATAGGAACCCGCAGAATCTTTCAGCTTGGAAACTTCTTCAATAGCACTTCGTGACATCAACCACCGCGCGTTAGGAATATAAGGACCCTTCAAAGTGTAAAACAACGCTCGCAAACCATCGGCAGTCAATGAGCTGGCGTTGCCAGAATTCACCTGTTACACTTCGCCGGGGTTCGTAGTGCCTGCCAGATAAGTCAATATGCCGCGCGGTTTTCCAATACCATCTCCATTGATAAACGCAGAGTTTTCGATTCTTGCCATCTTGTCGGCAATTTTTATCGACAACCAGGACTCCACATCAATACGCGAATCATCCAGCAGAGTCTGTGTTGCTTTCGGCATTGCATAAAGCTCGTGAACAGGAATTCTCCGTACTCCAATCTGCGGAGTACTCGTTTCAGTGCGGGCGGCCCGTTCCGAAGTCCATCCACTGTCAGCTTCGTTAAGGTCTTCAGGAATTTCAAGAGCATCGGTCGAAATAGTCTCTACGGTGGCAATGTTACGCATCGGCGAAGTTTCATAAACTTTTTGAATAGCCTGTTGAGATATTTCTGAAGTCATCCAATACCCGCCATCCGGGTCACTATCGGTGGCTAGAAGTTTGACTTCCTGTGGAGTTAAAAACCCTTCTCCCCTTCTGAGATAATGAATCACCGCCTCTTTTCTTTCGCTGGAATATAGATCTTCCTTCGAGTTTTCGTGTCGGCCTAGAGTAGGCCGTCCGAGCTTGGTTTCTACCCGTTCAAGCCGCTCCTTAACCTCTGTCAGATTTTGGATCTCTTTCGCCACGCGATCGACCTGTTCCTCAAGAACCGGGTCGGCATAACCTTTTTTCTGAATTTCACACAAGCGCTGATCGTTTTTTGCCTTATGTTCCATAAATGCTTGGTTAAGTTCCTCAACAAGCTGTTTAATCTCATCCATTTCAATCTCCTTCAATAAAAAAGACCCTTATCCGACCTATAACAAATATGCCCTGTATAATAAGGAACAAACTCGTTATAAATTGATCAGATGAGGGTCTAAAATTAGATATTCGGGTTAATATGATCCTTTTACAGAACTCAAAAGTCGGCACAATGAAAGCCGTAACGGCTCCAAATTAGGGATATCGGCTCCTAGTTTCAAGTTATTCGAGTGGGTATGCCCCGGCTCGTTATTTTTGAAAAGGAGTGATTTTAAATTGTTGATTGCCAGTTGAGTCTGCTGTTCGTCCAAACCCACAGCATTTAGCAAAAACTGACCAATCAATTGTTCTTTTGCTTTCACGCTGACCACACCCGCCTGCGGATTCATGGGAAACGTGACAACGCTGTATTCTATGAGCTGAACTTCTTTCAACCGCCGAATGTTGGGACGCTTCCTATCCGGCTCTTCCTTGATCGTTCGGAATCCGATGGAGAGTCCCGTGCGCCCACCAATGCTCTGTGCCATTTTCATGAGACTTTGGCGTTCCCTCGCAGCCCTGACGTTGAGATCGAGTAATCCACGCACAAACAAACCACGTTCATCTTCATGCGCCTGAACATTCCAGCCAATCTGCCGAGTGGGATCATGATGATCAAGAATAGGGATGCGCCCCCGACTTTCCTTCAGAGTTTTTGTATAAGCCCCTTTTTCAACAACATCTCCACCTAAATCTACAGCCCCAAAAGTTGAAGCATAGCCGGAAAACTCCCCAGCATCGTTCAGCGCATCCAATTTAAAAGGAAACGATTTAATTTCTTTCATGATGATTCACTCCCAGAGTTTGACTGCCTGTTAAATGAAATTGTGTCTCCACCGGAAACATCATCAAACCCAACCATACGGCGTTTTTCATTTACCGTTAAAAATTCACTTTGATTAACCCTGTTCCATAGGGCTTCCTGGTCTTCCGACAGTGCCTCAATTCCATCTTTGTCATAATCTAAAAACAGGTTTTCGCCAAAAGCAGGTACCAACCAATTATTTAAACCATCACGAAGCCGATTCAGAAATGGACAAACAACTTCGGTATATAAAGCCTTTCGAGCTTCCTTTCTATTCTGGTATGTAGCAGGGCCCAGCCCCACCAACTCGGGTGGAACGTTGAACACCTGCGCAACTTGTAGGGCGCTCATTTTCAAACCCTCAATCCAATCCATATCTTTAGGAGAAATCCCCAGCTCTTTCCATTCAAGATCCTGCTCTAACAGAAGGGGTTCGCGAGCATTACTGACCCCCTGAATCTGCCTTCGCATTTCGGTTTTTAAACGGTCAAACTGATCATCTGTCAAACGTTGTTTGCAGGTCAACGCGCCAGAAGGAACTGCGGCATTCTGTAACAATGATGCATTCCACTTGTCACCTGAGTTAAGTTTATCAATAGCCAAAGCCGCAACCTGAACAGGAGACAGACCATACCAGTCATCAAGAGGATTAAATAATTTCAAATGTAAAATTTGGTCACGGGGAAACTCGACTTTCTGCCCTGATACCGTATACTCATAGCCTGCTACATAATGAATCGCGTCGGGGATGACCTTCATCCGGTCCGGTCGCAGAACATAAAGCTCTTGTGGCAAGCCAACACCATTTAGTGAGCCCACAGACTCCATATAGGTATTTCCGGATAGATAAAGATGGCAGACCAACGATTCAACAAATTCAAATTTTCCCTGAAGCGGATTGGGACGAGCGATTAAATCAAGTAACGGGTGCTGAGACATCTCACGCCTTTCCCCTCCCGGCAATTGCTGAAACAAAACCCAGGGCACGCCAGCACTTGCCGATGCAATTTCTTTGATGCAGGAAAACACAACACTATTCTGAGTGAACCCTTCTTGTGCTAAAGAAGCATAATCGGTTTTGCTCGAAACCCCCTGCCCTGCCGGAAGCCATAAAGTCATAGCTCGAGTGACAGCGCTTTCTTTTTTCTGGATGTTATTAAACCAGTCAATAATTTTCATAAATTAATAATTATTAGTATTAATCAAACCCGGTGATAAATGATACAAACCATAAGAAATTCCCGGGTTACAAATATCTTTGAATCGATTCATTTCTTCCTGCTGTCTTAAAAGTTTTTGAATAATAGGTTCATTAAAATATTCTTGAGGCGTTGGATCTAAAAATTGATTAAATTCATTATCAACATCAGAAGACTTAGGACTATTATCTTGATATTTCAAAACCATTTATTTTTCTCCAATAAAATATTGTCATTATTTTGATATTTAACCTTTGCCCTCATGCCCGGAACGGATAATTATAAAAAAGGGGATAAATACTTCCTACTTACAGGAAAATTGAGGAAATTGAACAATCTTAAATGGCTCGGCTTCCACCTCATAGATTGGCAACGTAATGACCACAAGATCTGGATATTTTTAAAATAAGAGTTCATCAACATTTAAAAGGTCAATAAAAATTACTCTTTTCACAGTAAGTAAAAAATAATATTGATCTAAGCAACTCGACGAATACGGGGCTGATTTAAACCAATATTGATAAGATTAAAAAGCATCTCAAGAGCATCAGGCCCATCGTCGTGACTCGCTTTAGGAAAATATTTCAATTGTTCCAAAAATATTGTCTGGTTTCTGCGAAAACGAATGAGTCCATTTTTAATATGAGGTTGTAGTTTTGAAATACGCAAAGTTTTATCATTGATGGGTCGTACCCCTTCAACCGGTGGATATAATTTACGTTTAGCCCCTTCTTTAATCACAAGGTCTTTAAATAATTGTTGGAACTGAACTTCTTCAATAACAATTCTTTCAAACTGATATTGCCGGTGATAATCGAATATGGCTTCCATGATAGAATCGGGATGCCGCTTTTGAATGTCCGCTTGAATAATATCTATCATGCCATCGGGTTGAAGTGCCCCAATGAGAATGGCAGACGGATCAGCCTTACTGGAAGATGAACCCATCGAAGGATCGATGGCGCAGTAGAACCTTGTTTCCTCTTGAATGGGCACCGGTTCTGGAGCAAAACAAAACCACTCTTCCTGAAACAAACAGTCATCAGGGTTTACCGGTTCATTCTGTTTTTCAGAATCAAAATATGCCGGGCCATCGGAAACCTTCATGGCCATCAAAAAATAATAATTTTCCACTTCTGGCCAGAGAACTCGGGTGCCCCACAGCATTTCTTTTTGATGCTGAAAAAAATAATTTTCAGCTTTTTCTTCTGCATCTGAAGAGCGAGAGGTGTAAAGCGCTTCCCACTTTTCCCAAAGCTGAGAAGAAGACCAGCGAATGACCGCCTGCCATTTTTTCCCTTGCCAACCTGGCCGATTCAATAATCTAGCCAATAGAGAATCGTAATGAAGAAGGGTTCCAATAACGATATAGACCGTGTACCGTCCGCCTATTTTCATCACCGCTTTAAAAAACCATTTACGATCTTTTTCACGTTGTTCGGGGGAATCGATATTCTCATCGTCCTCGAGGTCATCACAAATAACCAAATCAGGTCGACGGTTACCGTGCCGGGCTCCTCGTAATCTTTTACGTTTTCCCCAGCATCGAACAGCAACACCATTTTCAGTGATAAGTTTTGAAGCTTTCCAGGTGCGCCCCGGACCACAGGCCTCGGGAAAATCTTCCATCAATCTTTCGTTGGCTTCCAGTTCAGATTTTATGCCATCAAGAAATTCTTCAGCCTGCTCTGTAGTGTCAGAAATAATAACGATAAATTTTTTTCTAGAACCTGCAATACACCAAAGCGGTAAAATAAGAGTGCTGAGAGTCGATTTAGCATTGCCACGTGGAGCGGCTAATGCTTCTTTTCCGCCTTTCCCTGATGACTCGGAATTAATAACCTGTAATTGGTAACGCAAAAACATATCCTCATGCATAGATGAGGGTTTTTCCGTTAAATGATGAGGAAAGTATTTCTGGGCAAAATATTTAAGTTCACTTATTGCCCGAATTCTTCGTTTTTCTTTTTGTTTCTGACTGATTTTACCAAAGGGTTTGAGGAGTTTTTTAATGAAGGTTCCTGTTTTATATTTAGGTTCGATACTTTTATTTCTTCGGGTTGCCACCATATTTGTTTAACTTTATCCTCAATTTCTTCTACATGGTTTCCCACAAGGTTAGCTGCGCCTATCTCCCCATTTTCTGCTAGAAAAAGTGCAATTGTTTTTAAAGCCTCAGAAAGAAGCCAGTCAGGGTCGATGTTTTCAACTTGAACGCGGGTCTTGATCGTTTCTAAAGTTTTGCCAACATAGGCACAGTAAACCCTGTGGATTTTTAAATCGTCAGGAAAATCTTGGATCAATTTTCTTACAATTTCTTTTTGTTCCACAAGCTCCGAGAGTATTTCGTCCAATTGGCCCAGGTTTTCTGATAGGGGTTTAGGCATTTTTATTTTCTCCTGCATTCAACGCACCAACAATCTGGTTCACTGATTTTGCAAGTTCGTTTAATTGTTTAAAAATTCTTCCTATCAAAGCCTCATTTTTTCCAACCGCTACATAAAAAGCTTTCTTGTCCACGTATTGTTCAAATAGGTATTTTTGATCATCCTGTCTTATGCGTTCAAGATCGCGTAGTGAACCCTCAACCTCTTCAAGGTTTTCTTTTAAGTCGCGGAAACGACTAAAGTTTTCAGCAAGCATCCAACGTATCAGCCAGCTGATAGTTCCAAGTCCCAACAAAAGTAAGAATGAAACCCAAGGTGTGAGAGCACGGAACAAATCAAGGCTCATAGGTTTGACCGAGTAAAAATTAACAATACATTGCCATTAACCCGCATAAGGAAAATTTATATTTTTTATGATTTCTGAGACTGTATCTTTCTGGATCTGCCCAACGCCAACTCGCAAAGTGGTGAGTCCTACAGCTTCGAACAAATTAGTCATCTGCTCGCCGCCTAAAAACTCGACCAGCGTCAAATCACCTGTGACCAAATGCATCAGCGAAACCACGACCATCAAAACAGAAATAATGTACGTTTTTTTCCCATTCAACCAATTCATGCTGAGATATCTCCAATTAACAATAAATGTTTTGTAAGTTCGTTTTTTGTTGGGAGGAGGAAAAGGCCGAAAAATTCCGGCCTTTTCCCAAGGTGGGCAAAGCCCAGTGCGCAGAAGGCTTGATGGGAAATTGTAACTAATGGGCTTATTTTAAGTTGGTATCCTAAATACCCATTATGGCTAATAAATCTTGTCCCAACAAAGACTCATAAGCCAACCCTCTTAACTATGTAGCTGGAGGTAAGGTATGGATCTCCTAAACTACTGGAACAGTGTAGTTTCGATCCATAAAAAATTAAGTACTTGAGAAAGAGTCTTGAGTTAAGCCTGTCAGCAAAAAAATAATCGTTTTGAAAACTTTTGTTAATGCTGAAGTTGGGGACCTTTAGTTTTAGTACAAACATTAGAGGTTGCTTTTAGGGCTCTTCTTTTATATATTGAACGCCAATTTCCCCCCACAACTCGTTAACTGTTTCCAAAATTATGGAAGTCAAAGAAACTCTTTGGAAAAAGTGTTTAGAAAAGATTGAGGAGCAAATACTCCCCGAAAGCTATACCACTTGGTTTACACCCACTTATCCAAGAGCTTTCGATGAAGGTTTAATGACCATTGCTGTTCCAAATCAATTTTATAGAAAATGTCTCATAGAAAATTACAGAGACTTGATCGAAACCACTTTAAAGTCTGTGACCGAAAAACCAATCTTGGTTGACTTCTGTATAGAATCTGAGATTTGTGCCCAAACAGATCAATCTAAAGTGGTTGAAGAAACACCGATTATTGAGTCGGTTGAGAGCTCTTTGCCTGCTGTGCCATCTTCTATCAATCCTAGGTACAATTTTTCAAACTTTGTGGTTGGCTCAAGCAATCAATTTGCCCATGCGGCCGCTTTGGCTGTAGCCACACACCCCGCTATCGCTTATAACCCTCTATTTTTATATGGTGCAGTTGGGTTGGGTAAAACACATCTGTTACATGCTGTTGGTAACAAGATTTGTGAAAATAACCCTGGATCAAGGGTCCGTTATATATCTGCGGAAAGTTTTACAGTAGACCTGATTGAGTCTATCAAAAGGGATAAAATGCCATTCTTTCGGAAAAGGTACCGACCTTTGGACGTTTTATTAGTCGATGATATTCAATTCATTGCTGGTAAAGAAAGAACACAAGAAGAGTTCTTTTACACCTTCAATACCCTCTATGAATCACACAAACAGCTGGTAATTTCCAGTGATAGATACCCTAAAGATATTCAAAATATGGAGGAACGACTGCGATCCCGGTTTGAGTCAGGGTTGGTGGCCGATATCAACACTCCCGACCTGGAAACAAAGGTTGCCATTCTCTATAAAAAAGCTGATTTTCATAAAAAAGATATTCCACAGGATGTTGCTATCTTTATAGCCAGCAATATAAAGTCCAATATTCGTGAATTAGAAGGTTTTTTACTTCGAGTTATTGCTTTTTCGTCTTTCACACATCGGAAGCTTGATTTGGAGTTAACTAAAGAAGTATTGAAAGATTTTACCTTAGATAAAAACAAACATTTTACTATTACTAATATCATCAAATTTGGTGCTGGATACTACGGTCTTAAGGTTTCTGATATTAAATCTAAAAGACGTACACGCGACATTTCAGTACCCCGACAAATAGCCATGTTTTTATGTCGGGAACATACCAAATCTTCTCTTCCAGAAATCGGTCGTCAGTTTGGTGGCAAAGACCATACAACGGTGATTTTCTCCTACAAAAAGGTTTCAAAGTTAGTTAAAGAAAACAAAGAATTAGAAGCCTCCATCCGAGAAATAATAGATCTTATTGAAAAAGGATAATCTGTTAAAAACATGTTAAATAAACATGAATAAAGCAGCTAAAATAAGGTATAATTAAAAGAGTAAATTTTTTCCCCACCTTTACTCAAAAAAACGCATTTTTAACAACAGTTTCTTCTTTAAATTCTGCCTTTAAAATTGAAAACTTAGCCGGTTTTTCCACATACTTTCAGGCACTACTACTACAACTAAATATAAATATAATTTTTATCTTATAAAGCTATTATAAAAACATCTATGAACACACCTCAAAAAACCACTTACGACTCCTCCAATATAAAAATTTTAGAAGGGTTAGAAGCTGTTCGAAAAAGACCTGCTATGTATATCGGCGGGACAGGTATCGATGGCTTACATCACCTGATTTTTGAATTGGTGGATAACAGCATAGATGAAGCAATTGCTGGTCATTGTTCAGAGATAGAAGTTGTATTACATATTAATGGCACCGTTACTGTCGCAGATAATGGACGCGGAATTCCTGTTGATATGCATTCAGACAGAAATATTTCAGCAGCAGAAGTGGTAATGACCGTTCTTCATGCTGGAGGTAAGTTTGATAAAGACTCTTATAAAGTATCAGCGGGCTTGCATGGTGTGGGGGTATCAGTGGTTAATGCCCTATCAGAAAGCCTGAAACTTGAAATTAAGAAAGATGGAATCGTTTACAACCAGGAATATAGTGAAGGGAAACCCACTACAACATTAGATGTGGTTGGAAAAACAAGTTCTAGAGGAACTAAAATAGTTTTCAAACCCGACTCAAGTATTTTTGAAGATTTAAACTTCCGTTTTGAGATTTTATCTAATCGTCTTCGAGAGCTGGCCTTTTTAAACAAGGGCGTAAAAATACATATTCATGATGAGCGAGATGGAAAAGATAATGAATTTATATTTGAGGGTGGAATACGCTCTTTTATAGAGCATCTAGGAAAAAACAAAAAAGTAATTCATCCTGAGCCGATTTACATTGAG
>JAJDBH010000020.1 GCA_029261455.1 Nitrospinaceae bacterium | reverse complement strand
CTGATATTACCGAAAAATTGATCGTGAGTGAAGTTACGGAAAAAGCGGAAAAAATTGAGACTGTTCCACAGGAAGATACTGTTGGGTCTGAGACCCTCGAACTATCCGCCAGCCTGTCTGATAAAATCGCCGAAGACCTGGACAAGAAGAAAGTATTATCTTATCAGGAACCTACTGAACTGAATTTGCAAGTCCCAAGTGTTTCACGCGTTGACCAGGATCTTCAAAACCCTTTGGACACGGAAAAACCTTTAAGGCTAACGATTCGGGCAAAGGAGAGTTCTTGGTTTAACATGACCATTGACAATTTCAGGGAAGAGGATTTTATTCTCCCTGCAGGGACCGCAAAAACCTTCAGGGCTAACGATGCCTTTCGATTGACGGTAGGTAATAAGACAGGAGTAGAGTTATCATTAAACGGCAAGCTCGTAACCTTGCCGGAAAGTGAAGACAGGGTGATCAAAGACTTTATTATTAACCCTAAACGGGTAGAGTGAACTGTGGCTAAAATTGATGCCTTCTTTAAGCTGATGAATGAGCAGGGCGCTTCAGACCTGCACCTTGTTTCGGGGTCGCAACCCATACTTAGGGTTCACGGGGACATGGAGCGAATCAAATACAAAGCACTGGATAATGATGAACTGAAAGCCATGTTGTATGAAATTGCTCCAGAAAACAAAATCAAGGTATTTGAAGAAACCGGGGATGTAGATTTTGCTTATGAAATTCCCAACCTGGCTCGTTATCGGGCGAATTATTTTCAGCAGAAATGGGGTGTGGGAGCGGTTTTCAGGGAAATTCCAAGCACAATTCTGACCTCTGAACAACTGGGGCTTCCAAAAGTCATCACCAAGCTTTCCATGCTGCATAAGGGAATGGTTCTGGTTACTGGACCTACGGGAAGTGGAAAGTCCACAACACTTGCTGCGATGATGGACTACGTTAACAGGAACAAGAAAAGTCATATCATTACTGTTGAAGACCCGGTTGAATTTGTTCATAAAAGTCAAAGTTGTATTGTGAATCATCGGGAAATAGGAGTGCATACCAAGGGGTTCAAATCCGCCCTGCGCGGAGCCTTACGAGAAGACCCGGATATCATCCTCGTTGGTGAAATGCGGGATCTAGAAACTATTGAACTGGCTTTGGAAGCTGCTTCTACAGGCCATTTAGTTTTTGGCACACTTCATACCCAAAGTGCAGCAAAAACTATTGACCGGGTCATCGATGTTTTTCCGGCGCATCAGCAGTCGCAAATTCGTACCACCCTTTCTGAATCTCTTAAAGGGGTAATAGCTCAGAACTTGTTCAAACGTATCGATAAAAAAGGCAGGATGGCAGTTCTGGAAATTCTGGTAGTGACTCCTGCGGTTTCCAACCTGATTCGAGAAGGCAAGACTTTTCAAATTCCTTCAGCAATCCAAACGGGGAAAAAATATGGCATGCAATCTTTAGATGATGCCATTCTTATCGCTCTGGAAGAGAAAAAAATTAGTCCCGAAGATGCTTACGATAAGGCGATTGTTAAAGAGCGGTTTGTTCAGTTCTTAAGTACACCTCCAGAATTTTTATGAGGAACCTATGAGAAAAGCGGAAGTCGATCATATTTTAACCACCATGCTGGAAGCGTTCGGAAATATTTCTGACCTCAATATAACGGTGGGCAAAGCTTGTCAGGTAGAAACCTCAGGGCAATTGACGGCGGTTCCCATAGACCCTCCTATTGAAGAGCTCACGCCATTCCAAGCGGAAATATTTGCTTTAAACATCATCAATGCAGATAGGCGTTTAACAGAAATTTTAATCCAACAAGGGTCCTGCGATTGTTCCTATTTTCTGGTGGGCAAAGCCCGTTTTCGAGTCAATATATTTTCACAGCGCGGAAACTATTCCATTGTACTGAGAAAACTGGAAACGCGAATTCCATCCATTGAAGACTTAAAACTTCCAGGCCAGTTTGCCAAAGCTGCGGAAGAAAAAAATGGACTGATTCTGGTTACAGGGGCGACAGGAAGCGGAAAATCTACCACGCTTGCGGCTTTGTTGAATAAGATGAATGAGGAAAAATCCATGCACATTATCACTTTGGAAGATCCTGTGGAGTTTGTGCATCCTCATAAGAAAGCTACCTTTAATCAGAGGGAATTGGGAAGCGATTATGACGCATTTTCGAGTGGGCTTCGAGCCGCCTTACGTCAGGCACCCAAGGTTATTCTGGTTGGAGAAATGCGTGATCGGGAAACGGTAGAGATCGGACTTAGTGCAGCAGAAACTGGCCATTTGGTTATGAGTACCCTACATACGGTCGATGCAGGGCAAACCATCAACCGTATTGTGGGCATGTTTTCTCAAGAAGAGGAACAACAAATACGCATTCGTTTAGCAGACACTGTTCGCTGGATTATTTGCCAACGCTTGCTTCCCAAGGTGGGCGGGGGCCGCGTAGCTTTACTTGAGATCATGTCTTCCACTATGCGGGTAAAGGACACGATCATCAATGGTGAATCCGAGGGCAAAACTTATTATGAAATCATTACCAATGGTGATGCCTACGGCATGTGGACTTTCGATCAGCATATAATGAAATTGTATGAAGATGGTCTTATCACAGAGGAAACCGCTATGGCATATGCTTCCCGAAAGGCTGTGGTTGGCCGGGGCATCGACACGCTCAAATCGGCTAAAGGTGAAAAGACCACGGATATTGAAGGGCTTAATATGGACGATGAATACGGGGCTGAAGTACAAAAATGAGAAAGGGTGAACCAATATGCAAGTAGAGTGTAATGCATGTCAGCGGTCCATGAATATTCCGGATGAGAAACTGCCTAAAGACCAGGCCTTCTCCATCACCTGTCCCGGATGCAAAAATAAAATCAAAGTAGATCAGCACTTGAAAAGCCACGAACCACCTGCACCTTCTGCTGCACCCGAACCTGAAAAGGCGTTAGACGCTACGAGTATGGTTGTGGAGCATGAAGATTTTGAAGATGATGATGAACTGGTTATTTACGAAGAAGGTGATCAGTTAGCTTTGGTGTTGGACGAAAAAAATAAGTCCATTTGGACCGAGGCGTTGGAAAGTAGAGACTTTAAAATTCAATACGCCAAATCACCGGAACACGCGGTGCATAAAATGAAATTCACCCACTTCCATTTTGTTGCCTTGAATGAAAACTACGGCGACAAGGGGCTCGATAATAATCCTGTTTATCAAACCTTGATCGAGCTGCCCATGGTGACGCGTAGGAATATTTTTTTGGCGTTATTGGGGACAAACTTTAAAACTCTAAATAATATGCAGGCCTTCCAGAAAAGCGTTAATGTTGTGATCAACGAAAAGGATATGAATAAACTAGGGGATGTTTTAAAGAAATCGATCTCTGAAAATGAAATTTTCTATAAGGTATTCAAAGAAACTCTTCACTCTATGGGAAAAGCATGAAACTACAAGACACGCCCATTCACCAGCACTATGGTGATGGCGATATCATCGTCACAGAAGGGATTATGAGTAACAATGCCTATGTGGTTATCAAGGGCAAGGTTCGCATCTCACAGAAGTTAGATAAAAAAGTCGTCACAATAGGAACTCTCAAGGAGGGTGAGGTTTTCGGAGAGATGGGTTTGATTGCAGAAACAGTACGGAGTGCCAATGTTTCAGCCGTTGGAGATGTGACCGTTGGTGTGATTAGCAAGGAACTTTTTGATACAGCAATGGGTGAACTTCCAGATGGTATGAAGCCTATTATCCTGGCATTGGTGGGGCGCCTGAGGAATACAACACATTTATTGACACGTATTGGACTGGAACTTGAAAACACAAAAAGTAAAATTAATGCTTATACTTTAAAACAGCAGGAATAGCCCAAATAATTTATGCCTACTTTTACCTACAAATCACGGGTTCGGGGAAAAATGAAGTTTGGGGAAGTGGAAGCGGAAGATGAAAAATCTGCGATCTCAAAACTGAAACAACAGAACATTCGTGTAACTACCGTCAAGAAAAAAGGTGGGGGAAGTGCTTTATTTGGTCCCAAGGTCCATAAAATTACCACCCGCGATGTGGTCATTTTTACCCGGCAGTTTTCCACCATGGTCGATGCTGGGCTACCACTGGTTCAATGCTTAGATATTCTTGGAAAACAGTCTGATAACCCAACCTTTGGGGAAACTATTTTAAGGGTAAAGGGGAATATTGAGGTTGGGAATAATTTGTCGGAGTCTCTGAAAAAATTTCCAAAGATTTGGGACTCTCTTTATTGCAACCTGGTCGAAGCCGGAGAGGTGGGCGGCATCCTGGACATCATTCTAAGGCGCCTGGCTGCGTATATTGAAAAAGCAGAAGCACTGAAGAAAAAAGTAAAAGCCGCAATGGTTTATCCTGGAGCCATTATCAGCGTGGCTTTTGTTGTTGTGGCGTTTTTAATGATCTTTGTTATCCCGGCGTTTGCCGCCATGTTTGAGGGGGGAGGTGCGGAACTACCGGGACCAACTCGAATCGTCATGAACGTCAGTAGTTTTTTCCAAAACCAATGGTGGGTTATGATAGGCGGAGCAGTCACATTTTTCTTTGTTTTCAAAAAAGTTTATGCCACCGAGCGGGGAAATATTGAAATAGACAGAATTGCTTTAAAACTCCCAGTATTTGGAATGTTAATTCGTAAGGTTTCGGTAGCAAAGTTCACGCGGACTCTGGGAACCCTTATTTCAAGCGGAGTACCTTTGATCGAAGGTTTGGATATTTGTGCGCGCACTTCGGGAAATAAAATAGTGGAAATAGCCGTGTTCAAAACTATTGAGGCCATCAAGGAAGGTGAAACTATCGCGGCCCCTCTTTCACGGGAAGATGTTTTTCCTCCTATGGTTATTCAAATGATTGATGTTGGAGAGGCCTCGGGCTCTCTCGATAAAATGCTGGCTAAAATCGCAGATTTTTATGATGAGGAAGTAGATGCCGCTGTTGAGGGTTTGACGGCCTTGCTTGAACCTATGCTCATGGTCTTCCTGGGAATTATTGTTGGATTCATTGTTGTTGCCATGTACTTGCCTATATTTAAAATGGGAGAAGCTATTTAGGCGAGAGGCAAATTTTTTTTGCGGACTCGACCGTGCTATGACACGTGGAACTCATAATCAGGATCAGGAGTTAGAGCAACGAGTCAGAAGAATAATGCTCTTAAGGGTTTTATTTTTGACTGGATTTGTGGTTCTCCTGCTTGTCTTTCAAGAGCGTTTGGGAATCACCGCGCCTATTAAGCCTCTCTGCATGGTCATCGGGATAGGCTTTTTCATGTCCCTCGTTTACGCGGTTCTTTTTAGATTTTTGACCCTGACGGAAAATGCTTCGCTTCAAGTCGCGGGAGATTTGCTTCTGGTAGGAGGTATTCTCTTCACCACAGGGGGTATTGATAGCCCCATTTCCTTCCTTTTCTTATTTGTAATTATTGCATCTAGCGTAACCCTACCCAGGGCCGCGGCCTATCTAGCTGCATCAGGTGCCATTATCATTTATGGTGTGCTGGTGGATCTGGAGTATTTTGAGATCATCACTCCGGTTTATTTATTTCCAGAATCGAAAGTATCTTTTGCAAGCGGTTATGTTTTTTATGTGATTTTTTTAAATATTGTCTCCTATTATACGGTGGCGTACCTCAGCAGTTTTCTCTCGCATCGACTGCGAATGGTTAAAGAAGAACTGGTGAGAGCAAGCATCAATCTGGAAGAGCAAAGAGCTTTTAACCGGAATATTGTACAGAACATGGGAAACGGGTTGATCACCATTAACCCGGAAGGAAAGATCACATCGATCAATCCGGCGGCGATAGCTTTGACAGGTTATTCTATTGAAGAGAGCCTGGAGAACCCCATAGGGCGACTGATACCTTTAGTTGAATTGAAAAACCTATTTTCTGGAGTTAGAATACTTGATCTTCCAAAGCAAATTGAAGGGGAATATCAAAGAAAAGACGGAAGGATAATTTTTATCCGGATTAAAATCAGTCATCTTGCTGACCTTAATGTTCCGGGATACATTCTTGTATTTGAAGACCTTACCGAAGTCAAAGAGATGCAGGAAAAAGTTTTGAGGACAGAGCAGTTAGCAGCAGTGGGTAGGTTTTCGGCGGGGCTTGCCCACGAAATAAGAAATCCGTTGACTTCGTTGAGCGGTTCTATTCAGGTTCTTGCAAGAGGTCTTAAGCTTGAAGACTCCTATAAAAAACTCATGGAAATAGTTATGAAGGAAACGGATCGTCTGAATACTATTCTTTCTGATTTTCTCAACTATACGCAACCAAAAAAGAACGATAATATAATTATAGATTTAACTCAACTTATTCAAGATGTAATCACCCTGTTAAAAAATAAAGAAGATCTGAGTTCTAAAAAAAGTATAGTTTTTAAGAGAACGACAGATCATTTGACTATAAATGGTGATGAGGAACAAATTAAACAGGTTGTGTGGAATTTGTGTATCAATGCTTTGGAGGCGATGTCTGAGGGAACTTTGACCTTGTCGCTTAGGGAGGTTGTTTCTTTCCAGAGCGGAGAGTTTCAAGCTGATCATAGTGGCATGGTTATTGAGTTTCAAGATGAGGGTTGCGGTATTGCCTCAGACCAGATTAATAATATTTATGACCCCTTTTATTCCAGCAAGAAAGATGGTGTAGGATTGGGATTGGCAACCGTTTATAAAATTGTCAACCGAAACGGAGGGGTTATGGATGTTAAAAGTACTCTTGGTAAGGGAACTTTATTCACAGTTTTTCTTCCAGATCAGGAAAGTGTAAAGCCTGTTTCTCTGCCCTCTCATTAATATTAAAAAATTCAATAAGGAAACCAATAATGTCAGGAGAGGGACCCATAAAAATAACCGATACTTCGGAAATTGCAGTTTGCACCTGCATGCAGTCCAATCATTGGCCGTTCTGTGATGCCACGCATCATACTACTGGTGGTGGTGGGCCGGAAATAGTGCAATTGGATAAAAGCAAAACCTATTATCTATGTGGTTGTTTCAGAACAAAAAATAGGCCTTTCTGTGATAAGTCACACGAAAAAATTAAAAGATCTAACTCATAAATGGAAAACGGTTTCTTAAAAGTTTTTAATACCCTGCTTGGCTTGATGATGGTTCTTTTTTTATCAGGTTGTGCCACCAGTCTTCAAAAAAATATTCCTGAAAATATGGTTTTCATTGCCGAAGGACCCTTCACCATGGGTTTTGCAATAGAGAATGATAATGAATGGGGAGACATGGATGAAGACCCGGTGCATGAGGTCACACTCAGCGCTTATTGGATGGACAAATATGAGGTGACGAGTACGGACTTTGCAAGTTTTCTCAATTCGCATCAAGACTCTGCCGCACGTTTTATAGAAATCACTCCAAGTGTTACGGTTGAGTATGTGGAAGGGAGATATCGACCCCGAATCGGTTTAGAAAACCTTCCTGTTAACCGGGTCTCCTGGTATGGAGCTGATGCTTATTGCCAGTGGAAAGGTAAACGCCTACCTACTGAGGCAGAATGGGAGAAGGCCGCACGCGGAACGGATCAGAGAATTTTTCCTTGGGGAGACGAATTTCCGGACAACAGCCGCGTCACTTTCCGGAGAAAATTTTCTAAAATAGGTTTTAAAGTGTTGGAACCGGTAGATAGTATGAGTCAGGGTGTCTCCCCCTATGCCATCCATCACATGGCGGGCAATGTTTGGGAATGGGTCGCTGACTGGTTTGATGGCGGAGCCTATGAAGACCATGAACCTAAAAACCCTAAAGGTCCCGAAACTGGAATTAGCAAAGTCTTAAGGGGAGGCAACTGGTATTACAAGGCCTACTACATGCGAACGACCTACCGCTTTAACGAACGCCCCGACCAATTCAATATCTGGCAAGGATTCCGCTGCGCCCGCCACTAGGTGTGGGGCTGTGATGTCCCCTTCCTTTAGCTATTACTTTCTCTCGTGACCAGGGTGTTGTCTCGGCTTAAGTTGAGACTATTGCTACCTACCTCCTGCTTTAGCGGGACTTTCTTTTTAAGGCTTTCTTCAATATCCAGGGAACATTCAATTTGCGAGTGCAATGTTTGTAGATGGCTTCTGTCAAGGGCTCAAGGGCACAGTGGTCGGTCAATATTCCCGCCTCACTGCAATTGAAAACACTTAATGGATTTTCCCTTTTCCAGGTTGTGAATGCCCAGTTAAACCATTGCTTGGATACGGACATGGATTTTAAAGTTCGCAAACTTTGGCCGTTGATGTCCGTTTCCAGGACTAAATGATCTTTCTGTTTTTCCATCATCATCTTCAAACCTTGACCTGCAGCATCGCTTTCATGGCTATGGGATTTCTTTTTAGGATAAGAAAGATCCTGACCGACAAATATGATGGGAGTACCTCCAGCTTGAAAGGCCAGATCATAGGTTACGGATAACACGGTTCCACCGGGGGTTAATACACCAATATGGGGAACTATTTTTTGAATTTCTACTAACGTAGGTATATCCGGGGCAAACTTGTTGAAAAAAAGAACATCGTTTTCCCAGAGTTCAACTACATGAGGATGCACAATGGAAGGAACCACAAGGGTTATTCCTTTATGCGGAACATTTGTGAGAAACCGAGAAATTTCCTCCTGAGGGTCCAGGCAGACCACAAAGTCTGGCACGATGCCGTGTCCCATCAATGGTTTTAGTGCCGCATCACAGGAAATAATAACGGCTTTACTTTGAGCGCGGTGAAGAAATCGGATGTTTTTATCTAACGATGGCCCAGCTCCCACTACGATACAGGGTAGATCGCGGAATTTGTTTTTTAAAGCAATAACACCGGGGTTTCTTTCAATGGCATTTCGGTTGGCGTGGAAATTCTGTTGCCAAACTTGATTGAAACGGAGCAGGGTAGCGGATTTTACTTCGCGGATTTGTTCATCACGATTCATAACTCTAATGTAGCAAAGTCTGGCTCATGGTTCTACTGGCAAGTAATTTGTGCAAAAAAAAAGACCCGGGCAAAAAGCCCGGGTCTTAATAAACTTGTTGGAATACTACCGAACAAGGTTTACGGCTTCCGTAAGTAAGTCATCGGTCGTGGTGATGATTCTGGCGCTGGCTTGAAAGGCCTGCTGAGTTTGAATCATGGTGACGAACTGTTCTGCAAGGTCAACGTTGGAAAGCTCAAGTGACTGGCCAACAATTGCTCCAAAGCCACCTGTCTGAGCTGTACCCAAAACGGGTTGGCCGGACGATTCAGATTCCGCAAACAGATTCTGGCCTTGCCGAGTTAGTCCCGAAGGTGCAAGAAAGTCTGCCATAGTAACCTGGAACAGGTTGTCGGTTTGCCCGTTATTGAATAGGCCTGAAATGATACCATCGCTATCGGTGGATAGGCCAACAAGCGTACCTGTTGTGAACCCATCCTGAACTAGTGAATTGTTATTGGATTCTGCTGAGAACCCTGTCAACTTGCCGTTAGTGGTTCCTGTGGCATTAACCAGATTCCAGACAAGGGTCTGGGTTGCTGCCGGAGGATTGGCGCCTGAATGATCTATAGTGAGAGTTACGTCACCGGGTGTTCCACCATTAACTGCTGACAATTGTCCACTGTTATCAAAGGTGACCGAACCGGATGCACCTGTCCCGATTGTGGAGCCTTGGGGACTGATGTTGTAAGTCCAGGTATTACCTGTGGCAGCTTTGGTAAACTGAATATCAAGAATAACCGTTGAGCCCACCGAGTTGAATGTTGTGACGGGGGATGTGAAGGTTGTGGCGGCTGTTGCAGCACCATTGAGATTTGCTCCAAGGGTAAACTCAGTGGAGGCCTGCGGTGAAGATTGTACTCCGGCAAGATCAATATCTGTAACGGAGGTGGAGACAGTACCATTGGTGATCTGTTGACCCTGTAGAATTTCTCCGGTGATGGCCTGAACCAATCCATCATCATTTAACCTAAACTGCCCAGCGCGAGTGTAAAAATTTCCAGAATTGGAGGCTGGGCTGACTACAAAAAAACCGGAGCCATCAATCGCCAGATCCAATGCGTTTGAAGAAGCCTCAAACGAACCCTGACTAAACTCTTGAATGGTTCCCTGTAATTGCGAACCACGGCCCAACTGACTGGTCGTGGATCCGTTAGTGAGAATGGTACTGAAAATGTCACTGAATACGGCTTTACTGCTTTTAAAACCCACCGTATTGACATTGGAAATATTATCACCAATGACTCCCATGGCTTCGGAGTTTCCCGATAACCCAGTAACACCGGTGAATAATGAACTGATTAAAGACATAATTTATCTCCTCTTTCCATTTTCTAAATTAAAGGCTTACTTTTGAAATTTCATTTGTATTGAGTTTTTGGCCATTAACAATCGCAAAAGCCTGACCCTCTTCAAAGATGACATCAGTCACCAGGCCGGCGGCGAATGTTTCCGCTTTTACGAAATTACCTACTGCGTCTGAAGCGGTGATATTGAAACTATAGTTACCGGCAGGAAGCAATGCGCCGGAAGAATTTGTGCCATTCCACACGAACTCATGGAGTCCCTGGCTTTGGGCGCCAAGGTTGGTACTGGAAACTTTGACTCCGGTGCTGTCATAAATGTCGATGTTCACATCACTGGCATCACTGTCAACCGAGAAGCTCAGGCTTTCTACCTCGCCAGCTTTCAAGTCGATCGCATTACCAGGGGCGTCTACGGTTTTGCCAATCAGGGCAATAGCCGAGTTATTACTCAAGGCAAGATCGAAGGCCTGGCTGGACTCCAAGTTAGTGTTCACATTGGTCAACTGCTCAAGGCTACTGAACTGTGCCAGTTGAGAGGCAAACTCCTGCCCTTCCATGGGAGCAAGAGGATCCTGAGCTTGCAATTGCGCGACCAGGATTTTAAGAAAATCATCTTTTCCCAGAGAACTATCTCCAGTCGCGCTAATGCCTCCTGTTGTCGAGGTCGTTTCAAGCGGATTGATTATCGGCATATTATTTTCCTGAAAAAGTAATGTTGAGTGATATTTTTATAATTCATTAAGCAATGACGCTGATGGATTGATTGTCTCCAAAAAACAGGGAAACGGTGTCGGTTCCCATGTTTTCGTTTGTATCACCGGCAGCCATTTGTTCAAATTCTGAAGAGTTATTTTCTTTGCCAAAAGATTCCCCTGATGGGTTCTGAGGGTTCGATTCTCCACCAACGGTGACGGTGAAGCTATCTACCTTAAGACCTTGTTCGCCCATGGCATCGCGCAACTGGTTAAAGTTGTTTTCGATGACCTGCTTCACTGCATGGTTTTCTGCCACAATCACGGTTCTTACACTATCGCCGGAAGTGATGATATTCATCCTCACCGTTCCCAGAGAAGGCGGGTCAAGTTTGATATGAACTTCATTTTGTGATCCATTGGAGCGAACTGTCATTTTGTCGGCAATCTGATTAATTATTTTTGCTTCCGTGGCTCCCCTGGCTAACAGGTTCTCGGGTAAAATCGGTTTACTCGATTCCACTGCTTTCACAGCGGTATTGGCAGTGGCAGTTGGAGGTTGAACCTGCAGATCGGGGCCTGTTTTGACAGTTTCCAATCCTTTAAAACCTTTGCCATCGTTAAAACTTTCTGTTTGGAGGATATTTGCCTGTACATTTTTATTACTCAACAGTTCGCTGAGATTAGAAGCTGCACCACCTTTTTCGTTTACAGGTTCCTGATTGGTGATCCTTGGAGCTTCATTTTGCTTTGAAGTTTCCTGAAGCTTGTCCACAGAGGCGGAACGATCGGTTTTTTCTGTTCCTTTAGGGAGAGATTCGGTTTTTTCAGTTTCTTTTGCGGTGTTCTTAAGCTGGGCTAAGAAATCGGGGCCTTCATCGTTATCATTCTGGTTATTTTCAGCGGTGGGATTTTTTGAAGCTGTTTCAGCAGATTGACGTATTTGGGAATCTACTTTGGTCTGAAGGTCGGCTTCTTTATTGAGTGCTTTTTGCGCGGAGGCATTTTGCAAGGACTGTAATTGATCCAGCAGTTTTTTAGCTTCTGCTTCAGACAAACCAGCTTGCTTGAGAAGGTTAACAGCCTCGCCTTTATTCTGTTGCAGTCTGGCAATAAGATCTGAGGGGGTAATATCTTCACCCGTTCCCTTCTGGGTTAAATTTAAAGCCTGGGACAACGACTTTAGCAAGGCTTCCATATCCGCCTCACCATTCAAACCGAGCAGGTCCATCAAAGCTTCGAACTCAGCTTGGTTGACACCCAGTTCTTGTAATTGGGCGGCCAAAACTTCCGTATCCTCTACGAGTGATTCTTTAGTTACGGTTTCGGGTGTCGATTGAGGCTTGTCATCGCTAGGGGCAGAAACTTCTTGGAAATCTGAATTATCCTCGACGCGTGAATCTTTCTTGGTTTTATGAGTTTGAGTTTTCTCAGCCTGGGCATTATTCTGGTTATCTGCAGAGTTTTCTTTGGACGCTTTTTGAGCTGTATCGGTTTTATGCACGGCAGTGTCCATAAAGTCTTTAAAGTCTGATCCGTCATCACCCATCCTATCTTGGGTAGGTGCAGTAGGTTCTACCGGGGCTTTGGCGGCGAATATAGCTAGTGTGTTAGCGGGCATTTTAAATATCCATTCAAGTTGTAATAAAGTTCCTGCACCCATCTCTTGAGCAAAACCAATGCCAAACACTCTATTGAGTCTTCAATAGGTTTATATATATGGGGTTACGTGATTCCGGGTGGGTGGATATCATTCCTTATAACTGGGTAAAAACTGCCTTTAAGAGAAAAATAATCCTATCCATCGACTTGTGGTTCTCTAAATTGCGGTCAGTGAGTCTGTCGTCTGTGTTTCGTCCAAGTGACAACTTTGTTAAGATTTACACAGAGTAGGCAGATGCACTTTTAAAATGGTTATTTTGGGTGTAACATATGAAATTACAACTCATTAAAAGATCGAAGCTTATCAAGGACAAACATATTTATGGCCATTCGTCAAAAGCTTAAACTGGGTGATGTTCTGGTGCAGGCTGGAGCAATAACAGAGCAACAGTTAATCCAGTCTTTGGCAGAACAGAAGCAAAACAATGTTCCATTAGGTAAAGCTCTTGTACAGATGGGGTTCATCTCAGAAGAAAAACTTCTGAACAGCTTGGCAGATCAATTAAAAATCCCTTACGTGGATATACAGGCAATAAAATTCTCTCAAGAAGCGATTCGCAAGGTTCCAGAAACTATTGCCCGAAAGCACCGAATCATTCCTATAAGCATTGAAAACGGTTCGTTGAAACTGGCAATGGCAGACCCGTTAAATATTTTTGCCGTTGATGAGGTGACGATTCAATCAGGAATGGACGTGATAACCGTATTGGCAGCAGAATCGGATATCGAAAGAGCCATTCAGGAAGAATATGGTGTAGCGGCTTCTATCAAGGCGGCGGTTAATAGTCTGGGAGTTCAGGATAAGAAAAAGGAAGAAGCCCAGCAAGTCGTATCTGGCGGGGGAATGAAAGCACCGAAACTGGAAACGGATACGCCGGTTGCCAAACTGGTGCAAATGATCCTTCAACAGGCTCTCGATGATGGGGCCAGTGATATTCATATTGAGCCGACCGAAGAGGGGTTGAATATTCGTTACCGGATAGATGGGGTTTTGTTTGGAGCGGCACAACCACCTAAATCGGTGGAGTCGGCCTTGATTTCTCGAATCAAGGTATTGTCGAACATGGATATTGCCGAAACCCGCGCTCCACAGGATGGTGGTTTTTCGGCTCAGTTGGGTCCGAAAGAAATCGAACTTCGTGTTTCCACCTGTCCCACCATTTATGGTGAGAACATGGTGCTTCGTATTCTGGATAAGAGCAAATTGATGGTGGACCTGGAAGCCTCAGGTCTGATGGGCAGCAGTTTAGAGAAATATAATGAACTGCTTGAAAAACCTTATGGCGTTATTCTGGTTACCGGGCCAACTGGTAGCGGAAAAACAACGACTCTTTATGGTTCTCTGTCCAAAGTAAATTCACCATCCAGAAATATCAAAACTATTGAAGACCCGGTGGAATACCGGCTAGAAGGTATCCGTCAGACACAGGTCAACCCCAAAGCGAATATCACTTTTGTGACCGGACTGCGTTCATTAATGCGCCAGGATCCAGATATTATAATGGTGGGTGAAATCCGGGATACAGAGACAGCGGAGATTGCCATCCAAGCGGCGTTGACCGGTCATCTTGTTTTGAGCACCTTGCATACGAATGATACACCCGGTGCCATATCCCGGCTGTCCGATTTAAAAATCGAACCATTTTTGCTGGCCTCTTCTATCGTAGGTGTTTTGGCCCAAAGGTTGATCCGGAAAATCTGCAAGCATTGCAAGGTTCAGCATGAAGCCAGCGAGAAAGAGAGGGCAGTTCTTTTTCCCAACGGAAACCAGCCTCCCTCTGTTACGCTGTATCATGGAGAAGGATGTAAAGCCTGCAAGAAAAGTGGGTATTCAGGGCGAATGGGAATATTTGAGGTGCTGGTCATCACCGACGAACTGCGTGAACTTATTCTTCAAAAGGCGGCACCGATGAGCCTCCGCGATAAAGCCCGTGAAACCCAGGATATGAAATCACTCCGTGAAGATGGTATTTCCAAAGTTTTGGGTGGGTATACCACTGTTGATGAATTAAACCGGGTGACCTTTGCCGATGTAATTTCCAAGTGATCCGATAAGTATTAATATAGCAAGCAGGTGAAAGGTTATTCTCGAAAGGATGAGTTAGTTCATTATTATGGCTTTTAATACGGGTACGGAAAATCACTGGTTTTATTTTCTCTTCAAAAAAAGACTGCCCATCAGTCTTTATATAATTATTCCTTTTGTTGTTGCTCTCATTGCTTTTTCCTCTGGTTTCATCGCACTGGTTCTTTTTGATTATTTTTTAGTAAGTAATCATATCCTCACCCTAGCTCCTTCCCTGAAATCTGAAGTTGGTGAATTGTTACGTTGGACCAAGCTGGAAATCATGGGTTTTACCTCTCTGGGAGCGGTGGCGGGTGTTGGTATTGTTTATGCTATTTTGAATCCGTTAAGAAAAATTTTGACAGGAGCCCGGCAAATTGCCGAAGGAGATTTCAGTGGTCGGTTGGATATAAAAGGATTAGACGAACTGGGAATACTGGGGAAAGATTTTAATCTCATGGTTTCCTCGTTGAACGAATATTTTATAGATAGCATGGCGGGAGGGTGGGTTCTTCTCGACCCTCATGGAAAAATTGTCTCCGTCAACCGAGGTGCTTTAAATATTTTTCAGTGCGAGACGGAAGATTTAGTCGGCGAGCCTTATAGCAGGCTGTTAAAATTTTTGAGCATAGATCCGTTATTGGGAAACTGGATTGAAGAATCTCTACAGAATCATCTTGAACGTTCTTTAAAGGAACTGGAGGCGGTGAATAGGGAAGGTAGAAATTTAAAATTGTCGTTTTCAACATCCCAACTCAAAGACAAGGATGACGCTTTTGCGGGAATGGCCATGACCCTGAAAGACCTGACCCGGGCCAATGAGATTACGGAAAAAATGCAAAGAGCGGATAAGCTAGCGGCGTTAGGTGGAATGGCCGCTGGACTGGCTCATGAGATCAGGAATCCTTTGGGCTCCATTAAAGGCTTGACACAATTATTGGGGGAAGAGCTTAAAGAAAGTGATAAAGCCCGAACCTATACAGAAACTATGATCCGAGAAATTGATCGGCTTAACGGAGTGGTCACCAACCTTTTAAATTTTTCACACCCCCCTAAAAAGGAATTTCATTTTTGTGACATGAACAAGCTTTTGGAACGGGCTCTGGGGCTGGTGCAGATGAATATTGATGATAAAAAGATTAGGGTTACGCGGGATATGGACCCTGATCTCCCGGCTCTGTGGGGGGATGAAGAAAAACTTGTGCAGGCATTTTTAAATATTTTCCTGAATGCGGTTCAGGCCGTAAATGAAGCCGGTGAAATTGTTTTGGTTACCAGGTTCGACCCCAGTCGTCTGGTCAACAAAGAGGGTATTGTAGAGGGAGTGATATGTGTACAGGTCAAAAACAGTGGTGACCCCATTCCATTGGAAATCATCCCGAGTTTGTTCGATCCTTTTTTCACCACAAAAAAAGATGGAACGGGTTTAGGGTTGCCGATCACTCACCAGATTGTGACTCTCCACGGAGGCACTTTAACCCCTCTCTGCGCCAATGGTTTTACAGAGTTTAATATTGAACTGCCTATTACTCAACACTCAAGAATAGAGTTGGAACCGGTGATGGAACAGAAAGACGTTTATGACTCTTAAAGAAGCGGTGAACCCACCCTCGGAAAAAATAAAGGGAAAAATTCTCTTAGTGGAAGACGATGAAGGAATGCGTTTTTTTCTCTCAGAAGCTCTTGCCAAGGAAGGTTATTTTTTCCAGGCGGCGAAGAGCGGCGAAGAGGCTTTGAAACTGTTCTCAAAGAAAGCATTTGATCTGGTTATTCTTGATTATAACCTGCCTGGCATGAACGGAATAGAAACCTTTTCCAAGATTAAAGATAAAGCCCCGGACATGGTGGTGATCTTGATCACAGCTTTCGGAAGCAAAGACCTTGCTATTGAAGCTATGGAACAAGGGGTGTTCGATTATTTTAACAAGCCTTTGGAAATAGGAGAGCTCCGGGTTGTCATTCGTCGAGGTCTGGAACGGGCTTTTATGCAGAGAGAAGTCTACCAGCTGAGGTCACAGCTTGAGGAAGGTTTTGGTTTCGGTCGGATTCTGGGTAAGAGTAAAGCTATTCATGATGTGATAGAGCGGGTACGCAAGGTTGCGGATAGCGATGTTTCTGTTCTCATTCGCGGAGAAAGTGGTTCTGGAAAGGAGATGGTGGCTCAGGCTTTGTCTGCCCACAGTAAGCGAAATAAAGGGCCGTTCATTAAAGTAAATTGTGCCGCAGTTCCTCAGGAACTTATGGAGGCGGAATTTTTTGGTTATGAAAAAGGAGCCTTTACGGGAGCTCACAAACAAAAACTTGGAAAATTTGAACTGGCTAACGGAGGTACTTTATTTCTTGATGAAATTGGAGACATGCCATTAGTTACACAAATGAAGATTCTGCGCGTGATTCAGGAAAGTGAGCTGGAACGGGTTGGTGGAGAAGTATCTATCCCTGTTGAATTTCGGTTGATCACTGCAACACATCGAGACTTGGAAAAAGCAGTTGCTGAGGGTGAATTTCGAGAAGATCTATTTTATCGTTTAAATGTTGTTTCCATCACATTGCCGCCTTTAAGAAGTAGAAAAGAAGATATTCCAATTCTGATGCAACATTTTTTGGGACTTTACAACGAAAAATTTAAAAAAAACCTTAAAGGCTTTTCCTCGGAAGCAATGGAATCATTAGTGCGCTATTCCTGGCCAGGTAATGTGCGCGAATTGGAAAATATAATTCAACGTTGTATTGTGCTTTCTTCTGATAAGACAATGGAAAATAAAGAGCTTCTCGAAGTTTATCCTTTGCTTTCCGGGTCTATCAAGGAAGTTCCAGTTTCTGCCAGCTTGCAAGATAAACTTGAGAACCTGGTGTCAGATGTGGAAGAGAAATTGATTTTGGAAGGACTGAATGAAGAAAACTGGAAACGCCAGGAAACAGCTGATCGTTTGGGTATCAGCCGGAAAAGCCTGCATAACAAAATGAAAAAATACGGTCTGGGATCGGATTAGAACGTGGATTTTTTTTGGCGTGCGAAATTGGTTTAGAATGTATCTATCTATTTTATAGACTGTAGTCTTATAACTCACGAGTCATTGACAATGCCTTTATTTGAATACAAAGCCAGAGATACAATGGGTGAGTTGGTAGCGGGTAGCATGAATGCTCCAGATGCCGAAGCGGTAGGTAGTGAACTCGGTCGGATGGGGCATTTCCCTGTCACGATTAGTTCGGCAGAGGAGGATGCGGCAGGAGCAGAGAGTGAGAAGGTAGACCCGTTAGAACGGTTTCAAAAAGTCACAAATAAAGAGTTGGTGTTGTTTACCCGGCAGATGTCTACTTTGTTCAATGCGGGCATTCCTGTATTGGGCATTCTCGTTGCTCTTCAAGAGCAGATCGGCTCGCGAAAATTTAGAAAGGTTGTGGCGCAGTTGCAGGTTGATATTCAAGATGGTCTTTCATTGTCAGAGTCAATGGAAAAGCACCCCTCTGTTTTCGATGAATTGTATGTGAGCATGATCGCGGCGGGTGAGGCTGGTGGTGTGATGGACGACTTACTCAAACGTCTTGCAAGCCTGATGGAAAGGGAAATGGAAAACGATGCCAAGGTCAAAGGGGCTATGAGTTACCCAAAGATGGTTGTTTCGGCTATGGCTATTGCCGTGACTGTATTGATGTGGAAAGTAGTTCCAATTTTTGTGAATATGTTTGATAAGGCTAAGATCGAATTGCCACTGGCCACAAAGATTCTAATTGCTAGCAACAAGGCGTTTTTTGACTACTGGTATTTGTTGCTGGGGGGGATAGTCTTGTCCATATTTATTTTCAAAAAATACACCGCCACAGAAATGGGGCGTTACCAATGGGATATGTTTATGCTCAAGGTTCCGATTATGGGACCCATTGTCTTGCGTTCCTCCATGGCAAAATTCGCGCGCGTGTTCGGTACTTTGCAGGCGGGTGGCGTGTCTATTCTTGAAATTCTCAATGTAACAGCGAGAGTTGTCGATAATGTGGTGATTTCGTCCATCATTCGTGGGCTCCGCGATAGCGTGCAAGAAGGTACAGGTCTTGCAGCACCGTTAAAACAAAGCGGACTCATTCCTCCTCTTGTAATCCAGATGATTGCGGCAGGAGAGGAGTCAGGGGCCTTAGACGCAATGCTGGAAAAGGTTGCAGACTACTATGATGAAGAAGTGGATCATGCGGTTAAAAATCTGTCATCCATGATTGAACCTATTCTGCTTCTGTGCATGGCTGGTTTGGTATTGTTTCTCGCGTTGGCTATTTTCATGCCTATGTGGGATATGTCGAAAATGGCAGGCTAGCATCAATGGCCCCGTTGCAAAAAAACTTGAAGGCGGAGTCAAATATAATGAAAACTTTTTTAAATCATCAGAACAAAGAAGGCGGGTTCACTTTTATAGAGCTCATTATGGTGATTACCTTGATTGGCGTATTGACGTCTCTTGCGGCGGAGAAACTGACAGATGTTGCTTTGCGAACGGAAAAAACGGCAGAAGCTACGACCATCGACGTACTGAGATCCAACCTGATCATTAACTATGGCAATGATATGATAAATGGACTTAAGCCTAAATTTCCGGCTGATCCATTTGCGAGACTTCATAAAGTCCCCGGAGGTTATGACCGTAACAGGAGCTCTCCGCCTACGGGTGCAGATGCTGATGAAGATGTCTGGGTTTTTGTGCCCGGAGGAGGCAGCGTTTCCCCGGAACAAACAGGGACAACCTTGGAAGGATTTAAATCAACAGGTTCAATTTTTCATCAAAGAAAAGATGGAACTGTGGTTAAATGGGCTTATGATTCTAATATGGGCATCATTGGGAAAAGAATTTGACCAAGCTAAGCGAGGTTAAGAACAAAGTTGGGCAGAAAAAAAGAGCGGGGGAGCTGATAAAAGGAAGAAGAAAAGATTCAAGAAAGCCTTGTAATCCCGGTCAACTTTAAACAGGTATCAGGAGGAAGATGCCATGAACATCGTTTACGAAATACTGATAGACTCTGGGCTTATCCTAGCTTTTATCTTGGTTTTGGCGGCATTTTGTTACAGTGCTATGATTTTATTTAAACCAAAAGCAGCTCTTTATCTGAATGGTCGATTTAACTCCTGGTTTTCCACTGAGAAGGTTGATGATACCTTGGATATGCATATTGATACCAATGAGTTGGTACTCAAAAATCGTTGGTGGGTGGGAAGTATATTTTTGGCCGGAGCATTGTTTACTTTGAAGTATCTGCTGATGGATTTTGATGCTGAAAAATTTATTTCTCTCGTCATCAATCCTTCTGGCAGCGCGGCACAAGCCTTCAGTGAAATAATAGTGATTTCGATTCAGTGGTTATTTGCTTTCACATCCTTTGTCGGGGTCATGGCCTGTAGCTTGTTTCTGATTAATCCAGAGGCTTTTCAGCAATTTAGTCATAAGATGGATACCGAATATTCGACCGAAGTGCTTAAAGAAAATGCCGATACTGTTTATACTGCCTTGGATGACTGGGTCATGAAAAACCATATTTTGGTGGGCTTGTTATTATTTTTGGGTTCTACCTATTTGATGGTGGTTATGCTCATGACTATTATGTAACGTATCGAGAAAGCAAAGTTACATAATGGGTAACCATTTACCCGCTTTGGTCTTCCTCCAGCAAACTAAGTTTTTTCGTCTTTTAAAATAAAAATCTGAGTATCAGCGTTTTCCTTGATTTTTCCTGCCTTGTGAAGCCTAAACCAGTAATTATTAGAAAATTTCCTCTTTACTTGTAATTTGGCAGATAATTTGCATTATATAACTGTAAGCGTACAAAATTTAACTTTTCAGTTACTTAGAAGTAATTATTTTAAAGACGATTATTATAAAAGGAGACATAATCATGAAAAACCACATTAACAATAACAAGGGTTTCACCCTCATTGAGTTGGTCATGGTCATCGTAATTTTGGGTATTCTGGCGGCAGTTGCCATCCCTCGATTTGTTGACTTGCAAGGCAGTGCCCGAACGTCAACAATTAATGGAATTACTGGTGCTATAGCAGGGCAGATCACCATGTTGCACGCGAATAAGCTGATCAGTAGAACAGCAACCTATTCTGTGAGTGATGTTGTAAACAGTATCGATTCGAATGGATTTACGCTTACCGCTGGTACGGGTTCAATCGAAGCAGAGTTAAATGATGGCACAAAATACTCGTGGGTCTATAACACTAACGGTGGAGCACTTTCTACTGGTACTACTCGATTTCAAGCAGCAAATGTTGAAGAACCAATTGAAAATCTTAATTAATCTTTGAATTGCGATTTTTGTAGAACTCATGCTGGCCTAAATGTTTAACATTATGAATTCAGGAGAAAAACCGTCATTTTAGTTAGGCGTATTTGGCCGGTTGGGTTCTTTGCGGTTCTTGCGGTCTGCTATTTCGGTGATATTAGAGGGTGGATTTTTACCGAAAGGGACCTACTACCATTTTTCATTCCTCCACGCCTACTCTGGGTGGAGGAGGTAAAGAACTTCATCTTTCCTTTGTGGAACCCGTATGATTTTAATGGGCACCCCCTGTTTGCTACCCTGCAACCGGGGGTGCTCTATCCCCCCAGTATTTTATATTTATTCCTTCCGTTTGATTGGGCTTTTAATCTCAACATAGAAATTCATTTTGCCCTCGCAGGCTGGTTCACCTACCTATTGTTGCGAGGAATGAAAGCTAGTCAGGGAGCATCACTGATTGCCGGAGCAAGTTTTATGCTATCCGGTTATCTGATATCAGTGCACCATTTGCTGAGTACCTTGTTGTCAGTCACTTGGGTCCCGCTATATTTGCTTTGCTATTTTTCAGCGATAAGAAACAACAATCCCGGCCACGCTATTTTATCGGGGATCGTAGGTGTATTAATGTTTCTGGGTGGCGGTATAGAAGTATGTTATCTAATTTTCGGGATAACATTTTTTCTGACTTTATTTCCAGGACTGGTGATCGAGCTCGATGAATTCATTGAAATTCGTCGCCGTTTGGTTTTCTTTGCAATTTTCTGTGCAGTATTTTTTGGTTTATCGGCGGTTCAATTGATTCCTTTTATGGAGCTATCCAAGCTCTCAATACGGTCAGAAGGTCTTTCCTATTCTCTGGCTGGTATTTGGTCTTTACACCCCTATGACTTGGTGGAGTTTTTAATTCCAGATCAATATGGTGTGGGGACAGATTATAAAAAATACTGGGCCAACCAAAATTGGCTGAGAACCATTTATATGGGGGGGATACCCTTTATACTGGCATTGATTTTCTTAAAAAAATGGGACCGGCGAGCACAAGGCTTTCTACTATTGTTTTTTATCTCGCTTGGGCTGGCAATGGGGAAAAACACCCTATTTCACCACTTCCTTTTTGATTATCTGCCGTTTTTCAACAAACTACGTTATCCAGTTAAATTCATATTTATGGCGGTATTGATCCTTTCCATAGTGGCTGGGTTAGGATATGACTATTTTAAAAAGGAATTGGTAGGGAACAAGCCTGAAAGTCAGAAATGGGCCCGTTATATTTTATCTCTTGGGTTTTTCTGCATGTTTGTATTTGGATTTTTTAATCTTTTCAATGAGCCTCTTGTTGCATACTTTAAAACCATAGGATGGGACCACCCTAATTATAATGAAACCGAATCTAACCTTTTTAATATTAAACGTTTTTTAGCTTTTTCCAGCCTGTTCTGCCTCGGTTTATTTTTGTATTCTAGTCAAAAGTTAAAACACAAATATGTTCAAGTAGCATTAATAACATTACTTATCTCGGATTTATTCTTTGCACATTTAAAGTTCTACGAAAAAGAAAACTTTATTGAGATCCAAAAGGTTGGTGAAGGTACGAAGTTTATGCAATCCGACCCAGAGTTGTTCAGATTTTATGTAACTTCAAAAACCCGCAAAGCATTACCTTCCAATATTAAAGATTGGGGAGGAATAGAAATCAAAAAGGAAAAAATGTTACTGGATCTGCTCAGTAATCGAAGCCTGTATAATATAGATGGTATAGGGGTTACTAAACAGGCACGCTGGCAAAAGGTATTGGACTTGGTGAAGTCAGCACCACCAACAGACAGCCCCATGTTGCTAAATTTAATGAACGTAAAATATGTAGTGTCTATTCCACCTATCAACTCTCCAGACTTTAAGCTAGTTCATTCTGTTTACCCCAAAGTGCAAGACCCAGAAAAAAATAGAGAAATGGAAGAAATTGTAGGCATAAAGATATATGAAAACAAGACCATGCTTCCCCGTGCTTTTCTTGTCCCAGCCTGTAAAGTAGTTAAAAACAAAGGGGAATATAAAAATTATTTTCAGGATAAACTTTTGGAGCCGAAGAAACTGGTGTTACTTGAAAAAAAACCTGAAGGGTTCAATTGTGAGAAAACAAATTCAGGTTTCAATAAGAGCGATTCAGTTAAAACCACTTCATATAAAAGCAATACGGTTGACCTAAAGGTAAATTCATCAAGCAGCCAATTCCTATTTTTAAGCGACAGTTATTATCCTGGGTGGAAAGCCTATGTGGACGGTGAAGAAAGAGAAATCTATCGAGCGAACTATTTGTTCCGAGCCGTTATTGTTGAACCTGGGAAGCATAGTGTGCGCTTTGAATATGATCCCCTCTCTTTCAAGCTAGGGTTGGCAATAAGCCTGACCACAATTTTATTATGCGGGGGCTACTTAATACGAAGAAAGTATCATATGAAACTGCAAGAATATATGGATTAACAAGCCTCTTCTGTAAAAACCATTTGCGCTTTAAATGGACTTGAATGCCATCAATCCTGCCCCGAATAGCAACAAGCTTTAACAGAGAAAATAAACTCCGGGCACATGACTTTAAATTTATCCGAGTTCATCCTGATATGTTGCCAGCTTTTTCCATAATTTATTTAATAGCCGTTGTGGTTGTAGGGAGTGAGAACAACTCACTCTATCAAAACATCCACGATTTGAATTCATTGATGGCTTTTCTTTCCTTGGCTTTTTTAGGCCTGGCTTTTTATCTACGAGAAGAGAAAGAAGGGGTTAGGGTCAGTACCCTATCAACCAGTCTAATTATATTTCTGCTCTATTCGGCAAGTAGTTTTTATTTTTCCCTCAATGCTGATTTAAGCATATACCCCGTTCTAAAAATTATTAGTGTTCTCTTTTTAGCCATAGCTCTCATTTATTTTATCAAAGATACTGAAGTACTAAAAAAAGCACTACTAATGGTTTTTGCTGTTTCCGGAATCTTGGCCACTACAGGAATATTAGAACAGTTTTTCCCATTTTTCTTCCCGATGAATTGGACAAGACTTTTGCATTCACAATCCATTTTTACAAACCCAAATTTTTTATCTGGTTACCTTCTGATTCATATTCCCATCGGGGCGTATCTATATTTTCGAGCATCAAGCTACTTTGCAAAAATATTATTAGGCCTCGCATGGATATTGATTTTAGTTTCTTTAGGATTTTCTAAGTCACAGGGAGGGCAATTGACAGCATGCGTTCAAATTATTGCAACTATTATATATTTATTAATTACCAAAAAACCCGAACGGGCTAGGGTTGTTGGACTTGGAACAGTTGTTTCGATATTAATTTATTTAAGTCTACTAAAACTTATCCTGGAGCCAAACCTATTAGCATCAATAGGAGGAGTTGAAGGAGTAAAGGAAGTGCCGAAGCCTGGAGTTATCAATGACTGGATAAATAGTAGTGTTGGAACTCGATTGATGTACTGGTCGGGTGCCTGGAGCATATTCACCGAACATTGGTTAATGGGAAGCGGTCTTTGGACCTTTGTGGAATTATATCCACAGACAGGTCTGAGTCGCTTACCAGTGCATGCGCATAATTTATATTTACAAACTGCAATGGAAACTGGACTTATTGGATTTGGATTTCTCATGGCCTGCATCACTGCTTTGTACACGACTCTTTTGCGAATATTTAGGAGAGGAAGCTCAAAGGTTGTAGAAATGAGTTTTTATATTGCGGCTTCCCTAACCGGTTTGCTCATTAACAATTTTATTGAATACAATTGGCTGACTGTAAATTTTATTTATTATTTTGTATTTTTAGTTATTTCAATAGAAGTATTAAACAGAGAGACACAGGGAAATAATAAAGGGGCTCTCATATACGACAACAAAAAATTATGGGCTAAAGTGGTCCCAGTTATAATGGTGATGGGGGCTTTTATTATTGTTCAATATTACAGCTATCAAAGGATTATCTCTCATGATATTCCAATGAGTACCACCATGGAGGAAATGTTTGCAAATACCACTGAGGCAAAGAAGATTTGCGACCGATGTGGAAAGCCTTATTACTTGTCTGGAATTGCTCACTTGGAAATGTATCGGTTGCATCAAAATAGCCAAAATTTGAACCAGGCAGAACATGATTTTAATGAAGTGTTACATAGAAACCCTTATAGCTTGGGAATGTATTTGATGTTAGCCAGAACTAAAATTCTTCAAGGAAACTTTCCTGAAGCAAAGGAGTACTATAAAAAGGCTATGAAAGATCCGAGGTATTTATTCGCTGCTCTGACCGGAATTAGAAGGATTGAAAAAAATAGAGAGAATGTCAGACCGTAAGAGTTTTTTAACTTCTTTGCTCATCATATGCGAATTAAATCTATAGTAATTAACTGTTTAGTTTTTGGGGTTTTAGGAACACCAATTCTGGCAATAGCGCAGCTGTTAAATGCTGACCATTTTCAGTCTTCCAGTTTAGTCAGTAGTGAAATTGCACATAAGCAACTTAAAAAAATTTACCTCACTTCCGGGAATCGTCGCACGTTCCATTGCGGTTGTATGTTCGATAAGCTAAAACAGGTTTTTCCAAATTTATGTAGTGATGGACCGGTCCCGAGTAAGGCTGAGCCAAAAACACTAATTTGGGCATCCTTAATGCCTCCGAATATTTTTGCCAAATCTTTAAAGTGTTGGAACAAAAATTTATGCGCGCGCCCGGATAGAAAAATAATAAAAGGATCTCAATGTTGCTCAGAAGTATCGCCGAAGTTTAAAAAAATGGAATCCGATATGCATAATATTTTTCCAATGATAGAAGAGCCAGTAATTCCTGTCGAGACAAGTAATTTTTCCGGGCTCTGGGAATATCGTTATTGCAAAAAGGAAGGCACGCTTAGGAAAGAGATTAGTGGCAATGCGTCCCGGGCATATTTATATATGTCGTTTCAATATAAAATTCCATTGGAAAAGGGTCTGGAAAATTCATTGAGAACTTGGCACTTAGAAGATCCTCCCGATGAGTGGGAAGAAAAACGGAATGACCTGATAGAAGTTGTTCAAGGAAACCGCAATCCATTTATAGATCAACCGGAGCTTGTGGAGCGGGTCAGAGATTTTTAGTGAAAAACCTTGAAGAGTGTTGTTTATGCTTTCACGGTTTATGGGGGTTTTTGAGCTCTGGAGGAAATAGAGTGTCTTCATCAGTCCAGGCAAGCTCGATCTGTGAAATTGTGATGCTAGTGTTTTTCAGGTTCGCCCCATGAAGATAAGCTCCATCTAGACGGGTATTGTGGAGGTCTGCATTTTCCAGACAGGCCCACATCAGATCAGTTTCTTCAAAATTTGCATTTTTCAGGCAAGCACTTTCCAATTGAGTGTCCTGCAAATTAGCCCCTCTGAGGTCGGCATTTTCAAAATCAGCTCCCCGCAGGTCAGCGCCTTGAAAGTTAGCCTCGACCAATACAGCATTTTTAAAATTGCTTCCTCGCAAATCTTCCTCACTAAGGTCAGCGAATATACCGTTATTGCCTTTTGACTCGAACCACTCTTTGTGGGTTATTAAGATCTGTGGAAGAATAGAAACAAGACTGGACTTTTTCATAACAACATTTAAAAGGGACTGCTAAAAATGGTAATATTCCCTTTTTAGGGGCGAATTTATTTTATGAAAATGCAAACTATAAATTTAATGCACTATGATAACCTTATCATAAGATTAAACCTTCTTAATTGTTATTCTTAAAAAGAAGACCAAGGCCGATTAGATGAAAAATAGAGGAATTGTTTTTAAACTGATATCGTTGATTCTCGTTGTATCGGTAGTATTCTTCTTGATAGTTAGTAATCATAATTCTAAAAAGATCCGGTCTATATTCAAGGGCAACCTAAAAAATTCGGCGAAGAACCTATCGTATTCTACACTGAATAAAATTGAATCTATCCTTAGGGCTGTCGAAAAGGTTCCCCAACAAATTGCAATTTCCTTAGAGGGCTCGTCTTATACCAAAGAAGACCTGCTGTCCCTCATACGACAGACCGTGCATAACAATTCTGAAATTTATGGGGCTACTATTGCATTCGAACCCTATATGTTTGATCACAACGCTCTATATTTTGCACCCTATTTTTATAAACATAAAGATGAAATAAAGCTCACCTATATAGGTAGCGATTCATATAAATATTTTTCATGGGATTGGTACAAGCTGCCGAAGGAGACAAATAACTCCATGTGGAGTGAACCTTACTATGATGATGGTGCTGGAAATATCATCATGTCTACTTATTCGGTTCCCTTTTTTCGCAATATAAAGGGAGAAAGAAAATTGGTAGGTATTGTAACTGCAGATATTTCTCTTGAATGGTTGCAAAAAATGGTTTCTTCGATAAAAATTGCCGAAACCGGTTATGCATTTCTCATTTCAAAGAAGGGAACCCTTGTGACCCATCCCAGGCAAGATCTGATCATGAACCAAACTATCTTTAGTCTAGCGGATAAGTTTAATCAGCCAGGGCTTCATAAACTGGGACAAAGCATGATAAGTGGTGAGACCAGTTTAATTTCTAAAAAACATCTGTTTACAGGTGAAGATGCCTGGTTATTCCATGCGCCTCTGCCTTCCAATGGCTGGTCGTTGGGCGTTATTTTCCCCAAGGAAGAACTGCTGGCGGGTATCAGCAAACTTCAGGTGGAATTGAAGGTATTTGCTGCAGTTGGAATGGGCCTCTTGCTATTGGCCATTTGGTTCATAGCTCGCTCCATCACCCGACCCATTGAAATCTTGTCGAATGCAACGGAGCAGATGGCAATGGGTAAAACCTGTGACCTTGTTTCGAAAATAGATTCGAACGATGAGGTGGGAAGACTGGCAAAATCTTTTTGTATTATGGAGAAGGAGCTTAACAAACATATTCAAGAGATAGAGGATATTTCCAAACTCCCCGGTGAAAACCCGAACCCTATTTTTCGTGCTGGAGCAACCAGAGAAGTTTTATACGCGAATAAGGCAGCTACCACTGTTCTAAAAGATTGGAATATCAATGTGGGAAATTCCCTTCCTATCATTTTTCATGAATCGATAGAAACTGCATTGGCTATGAAAGAAAATCAAAAGCTGGAGTTGAGCCATAGGGACAAACTTTTCACCTTTGAACTTATGCCTGTTATCGACTCTGGTTACATCAATATTTATGGAAGGGATATCACCAAAACTCGAGAGGCAGAAAAGCAGTTGGAAAGAATGACCCAGGAAAGAAACCGAATCGAAAGTGAAGTGAAGCTGGCTACGCTGGTTCAAGAAGGATTTTTGCCGGAATTTCCCCCCAACCTTCCGAAGTATGAATTTTCTGCTCATACCGTTCCAGCAAAATTTGTCGGCGGTGATTTTTATGACTTTATTGAACTTGACTCAAACCGCTTGGGAATCGTTCTTGGTGATGTTTCAGGAAAGGGTGTCTCGGCGGCTTTATATATGGCGCGTTTGATGAGCGACATAAGACATGTATCGCTCATCAGCCAGGACCCTGTACAAGTCATTTCACAGTTGAACAATATTTTAGCTAATCGATCTCGTAAGGGGATGTTTGCCACTGCCTCCTATCTATTATTGGATGTCGAGAACCGTAAATTAAAAATATGCAATGCCGGTCACCATGCTCTCATGATAAGACGAGATGGAAAAATAATGGAGGTGGGAAAAGCTGGAGGAATTCCTTTGGGGATTGTTGAAAACAGCAATTACATAGAGGAAGATTTTTCTCTTCTACCAGGAGACTTGGTATTTCTCTATTCGGACGGGGCGGTGGAACCGGTGAATCCACAAATGGAGCAATTCGGCATGGAGCGAATCCAATCCATCCTTCTGGAATCAGAGGGAACGCCAGAAGAGACACTAAAAAAAATCAGCGATGCCATTCAGCATTTCACTCAGGATGCTCCCCAATTCGATGATATGACCTTCCTAATGTTCAAGGTCCACTAGTAAACTGTCTGCTACTAGCAATATCTCTAAACTAATTGCTAAGGGTTATATCAGGTTGACGGGTTTATTAGTAACACCGTCGAAAAGCTGAAGCCTCTGCTTAGGATGCTTTATGGTGGTACGAAGCCCCTGCACCTTGAGGAATTCGTATATCATCTACCATGTCCTTAATTTCATCCGGGGGTGGGGCAGTGACTCGGCTGACCAAAATGGCAACAATAAAATTAAACACCATCCCCAACGTTCCTATTCCTTCTGGTGAAACCCCAAACCACCAATTTTCTGTTGTGTTAGCAGACGGGTCAATAAATTTAAAATAAACAATATATCCAGCGGTGAAGGCAAGCCCCGTTATCATTCCAGAAATCGCTCCTTCCCGGTTCATGCGCTTCGAAAAAATTCCCATCAAAATAACCGGGAAAAAGGAGGAAGCTGCAAGGCCAAATGCGAACGCCACCACTTGCGCAACGAATCCAGGCGGGTGGATGCCAAAGTATCCAGCGATGACGATTGCTAAGGCCGCTGCTACTCGGGCAAAAAACAGTTCCTGTCTATCGGTGATATTCTTTAAGAATATTTTTTTTAACAGGTCGTGAGAGATAGATGTGGAGATGACCAACAACAATCCTGCTGCTGTAGAAAGTGCTGCGGCAAGTCCACCTGCCGCGACCAAAGCGATCACCCAGTTTGGCAGGTTAGCAATTTCCGGGTTTGCCAAAACCATGATGTCACGGTCGATATAGAGCTCATTTTTGTTAGCGGTAGGTGTATTCGCAATTTGTCTTTGTCCTTCAGAGCCTCGTGTGTTTATAAACTGTGGTTTACCGCCAAATGCTTTACCCGAAAAATATTGAATTTTTCCATCCTGATTTTTATCGACCCAGGCGATGAGGTTGGTGTTCTCCCAATTTTTAAACCATGAGGGTGTTGCCTTATAGTTCGTATTGCTAACGGTATTGATGAGATTGACCCGGGCAAAAGAGGCTAAAGCTGGAGCAGTGGTATAGAGTATGGCAATAAATACCAAAGCATAACCGGCAGAAATACGAGCATCGCGGACTTTTGGAACCGTGAAAAACCTTACAATGACATGAGGGAGTCCAGCGGTACCCACCATAAGCGCAGCGGTGATGAAAAACACATCAATCGTGGATTTATTGCCGGCTGTATATGCGGCAAACCCAAGTTCTGTCGATAGTTGATCAAGCTTATCGAGAAGGTAGATGTTTGAACCATCTGCGAGAGTGCTGCCGAACCCTAATTGCGGAACGGGATTACCCGTCATCATTATTGATATGAAGATTGCAGGAACCAGAAAAGCAAAAATCAGAACACAATATTGCGCTACCTGGGTATAGGTGATTCCTTTCATGCCTCCAAGAACAGCATAAAAAAATACAATAGTCATCCCTATGAGAACACCTGTGGTGATTTCAACTTCGAGAAAACGGGAAAAGACAATCCCCACTCCGCGCATTTGACCTGCCACATAGGTGAACGATACAAATAAAACACATACAACGGCGACTAACCGGGCAATGTCAGAATAATAACGATCACCAATAAAATCGGGGACTGTGTATTTACCAAACTTACGTAAATAGGGAGCAAGAAGTAATGCGAGCAAAACATAACCCCCCGTCCACCCCATTAGGTAAACTGCACCATCACGACCAACAAAAGAAATGATCCCGGCCATGGAGATGAATGAAGCGGCTGACATCCAATCAGCGGCAGTTGCCATGCCATTAGCGAGTGGTGGAACTCCTCCCCCTGCGACATAGAAGTCATCCGTATTTCCAGCCCGTGCCCAAATAGCGATGCCAATATAAAGGGCGAAGGTGACCCCAACGAAAATAAAAGTTAAAGTCTGAACATCCATGTTTATTCTTCAGACTCCTTTTTATCGTAATATGAGTTGTCAGGAGCAAAGTGGTCCTGGTCTTCATCCACCCCATATTTATGGTCGAGTTTGTTCATCTTATAGACATAGATAAAAATAAGAATGACGAAACAAAAAATGGAACCCTGTTGGGCCATCCAGAAGCCAAATTTAAAACCAAAGAAACGGAACTCATCTAAGGCGTCAGCAAACAGAATGCCCATTCCAAAAGAAGCCACGAACCAAATGGTTAAAAGTGAAAGGACAAGACGAATATTTTCTTTCCAGTAGGCCTTAGCCTGAGGGCCGTGAGAATTGCTCATTAAATTTTTGTCTGAAGGTTCTAAATTACAAGGTTTAAGCGTAACAAACTGCCAGGAGCTTTGACAACATGCAAATTGTAATCTTATGGGTGGAGGGAGTGTCAGGATTTATCTGGGGCCCAAAGTGTATAAAAAAAGCGGAGTTTGCATAAACAATACAAACGCCGCTAAATATCTGATGCGCATAGATAGAGAAATCTCGAACCGAAACAAAAAGTTTCAGCCAGACATCAGCAATCTCTCCCTCCCAAGGGAGAGGGTGGTGCCGGAGGTCGGAATCGAACCGACACGAGGTTGCCCTCGCAGGATTTTGAATCCTGTGCGTCTACCAATTTCACCACTCCGGCACTTTAAATTTGCTATCGAATTTGATCCGAAATATAGCATACCCTTGATAAAGTTGGCAAAAATTTCAACTACCGGCTCAATATTTCTGTCATTTTTCATCCTGAAAAGCTTCAAGAGGTCTAAAAAGAGTGTTCAAGTTTTCATCGGTTAGGATATTGAGCTAAAATTCCGCGGATTTTATCGGCCTCGGGCTGGTTTGGGTCCAGTGTCAGGGAGCGAGAAAAATAGGTTAGACCCTGTTGTGTATTATTGAGATGGTAAAAATTTAAAACCCCCAGGTTTTTAAACACGGCGGACATACGTGGATCAAGTTCAACAGCATGCTTGAAATAAGAATTTGCCAGCTTGAACTCATTTTGAGAGAGATAAATTTCTCCTAGCTTGGCAAAAGTTTCAGGAATTTCCGGTTCAATTCGACTAGCTAAAAGAAAATGTCGGATAGCATCTGCCACCAATCCATTTTCCAGATAAAGATCCCCCAAGTTATAATTAGGGGCAAAGACTCCAGGTCCTTTGAGCAAGGCTTCTTGATAATATTTTATGGCTTGTTCGTTGTCCCCTTGCAAGCTATGAGCTCGCGCCAGGTTTATAAGAGGGCGTAATTTATGAGGTGATTTCTGATAAGTATCCTGCCAGAGCGATAATTCCGTCTGCCAGACTGTGTTTCGTTTCATGGTCAACACTCCTAGCACTCCGACAAACAAACAAAAAATAAGAACAATTTGCAGTGGCTTCGTCTTTCCCCATTTGCGGGTTATCTCTGAGGCACCGCAGGCCAATAGAATGAAAATTCCTGCTGAAGCAAGATAGATACGATGTTCAGCGGCCAGATCGTGTAGCGTGACGATAGAAGAAGACGGAGAAAGAATGATGAAAAACCAGCACAGAAAAAAGAAAATAAATCTGCTTTTAAATATTCGAAAAGAACCAATTAGCAATAAAACTATGCAAAGCGAAGGAATCAAAAAACTTAAGGACAAAAATCCTGTGACAATTTCGATATCGGGATCAATATTGAGGTTGATGGGAAACATTAATTTTTTTAGATAATAAAAAATGATAACAGCCGGTTGACTGAGCATGTAATTAGCTCTACCAACCATCTCTTCAGATCGAGAAGGACCTATTAAAAATGTTTCATCAGTAAAGAGTTTATAAAACAAAAGCCCTGTGAAAAAAAAGAAAATGCCCCAAATTGGCCATTTCCACCTTTTTAAAAAATGCCAGGTTGGAGAGTGATTTGGGCAACTGAGAAGGTAATACAAGATCATCACAGCGGGTAGGGTAGCAAGAATCTGTTTAACACTGAAACCCAACAGGGCAACTAAAAAAATTATTAGAAAATAAATACCGTATTGCAGGCGCGAGGTTGGGGAGCGTTCCAAGAGTTGTTGAAACAAAAGAAACCCGATAAGGTAAAAGGTCGATGCCATGACTTCGGATCGACTCATGATGTAAATAACTGATTCTGTTTGAATCGGATGACAAAGGAATATAATCGAAGCAAAGAAAGAAACGCTTTGGATTCTTTTTCCCCCCCAGCCCATCTCATTAAGCTTAAATCGCCTAAAAGATTTTTTTAGCACGAAAAAAAGAAGTAGGGCATTGAAAATATGAAAAGCAAGATTGAGAATGTGATATCCAAACGGTTTAAAGCCATCCAGATGGACGTTGAGGGCTACAGACATTCTTAGTAGACCGCGTGCCAGGAATTGATTTTTCCAGAATTCAGCGGTCAGCAGTCTCTCAGGGTTTTCCAAATTCGCGTTGTTGGTGATGTAGGGAACGCTATCAAACTGAAAGGGGTTGTTGAGATGATTAGCAAAAACCAAAACTCCAAGCAAAGAAATGAGCAGGCAGTAACCAAGTATTGTTTGGGAAATTTTAGAATCGCCAGATATCATGATGGGCCTTCCTTCAACTGGCCCTGGGTAAAGTCCAGTAGTTTTTTGGCCGTCGCATTTTCCGGTTGCAGTTTAAGAACTTCTTTCAAATGGAGAATTGCATCGGTGTAGCGTTTGCTTTTTAAATATAAGGCGGCTAAATTATGGTGGATTTCTGGGAGATCATTTTGAAACTCCAACGCTTTTTTAAATCCAACTTCGGCTTTTTCATAAGATTTTAAATTCCAGAATATGACACCAATATTGTTTTGTGCCTGTGGGTGCACCGGCTGAATTTTCAGTGTCTGACGAAACTCCTGCAAGGCTTCATCAAAGTTTCTTGTATGTTGATATGCGCTTCCCAAATCAAAATGGTAATGGGCTTTATGCGGGCGCATGCTGACGGCTTTTTGCAAAAAAGGAATGGCTTCTGCATAGGCCCCTTGTTTGCTCATGGCAAGACCCGCAAAATAATAGGTATCCGATTTATTAGAGCCCAGGGAAATGGAACGATTAAATTCTTCAATGGCTTGTTTCCAGTTTTCCCGCTGGAAATGTATATGCCCAAAGTTTGCATAGGCATCGGACTGGGTAGGATTAAGCTGAAGGGTAATGGCCAGTTCTTGTTCTGCTTCCAGGAGCATTTTAGCTTCCATATATGCGGACGCAAGATTGTTATGGACCAGTGCTTTATTTGGCGATTTTTCTACCGTGTCTTTCCATAGTAGAACTTCAGATCGGTAATCGAGTGTGCGGTTCACTGTTAACAAAAAACTAAAAGAAAAAAATATCAACAATAGGCTGGTTATAAAAACTCGAGACTGCTGAGCATTCAGAATCATCCAACCGAGAGCAAGGCTGAACCCAAGTCCGGGTAAGTAGATACGATGTTCTGTTACGATTTGTTTGAGAGGGATAATACTGGATGTGGGGAGCAATGTGATCACAAGCCAAAGAACAGCAAATTTGAAAAGTGAAGACTTCTGTCGATAAACTATTGTAGCCCCCAATCCAAAAACCCCTAATGCAAAAATGAATTGCCCATCCCTAAACCCGGGTAATAAACGCATGTCCGGTTCAAAATTGAGATTAAAGGGCAGAAAAAGTTTGAAGAGATAATAGTTGACCGTTACCTTTATTTGACTGAGAAAATACAGATAGCGACTGGTCTCACCAGAGAGAGGATCAGCTTTTAAAGAAATAATGCCGCCTTGGTCTATATATCGATAAAAGAAAAAAAGAATAATAAGCAAAAGCAGGGCCCCAATTTTTGCTTTTAAAAATCGTCTCTGCTGGGCCGGTGTAATAAGCCAAACGTAAATGATCGCCATTGCTGGAAAGGTGACGACAATTTCCTTGGTTCCTATTCCCAGAAAAAAAACTCCAAAAACTCCCAGGATGAGAAGTAGCTTTCCAGTATTGGGCAAGTCTTCTTTTCGCGGATGAACTAATCTGCAAAAAATATAAAAAGCCAGCAGATAAAAAAACGTTGATAACCCGGATGACCGGCTTGAAATATAGGTGACAGTTTGAACCGCTAATGGATTGAACAGATGAATCGAGGCACAAACTAAAGGCAAGTGGTTGAGCCGTTTGTTAGTTGGTTCTAGAAGTAATAATTCTCTGACCAGGAAATACCACACCAACCCTGTCAGGATATGGATAAGAATATTGAAGAGGTGGTACCCAAATACGTCCAGGCCTCCGATATTTCGATTCACCGCGAAGGTCAAAAAGAGAACAGATCGGTTAAAAACATCTGTAATGCCAATGTTTTCTTGAAACTCATTCAAGTGTTGAATTTTAGGGTTCTCTATAATGGCATGAGCATCATCATAAAGAAAAGGCGAGTGAAAAGTGCCCCAGAACGCAAGGAGTCCCATACAGATAAGAATCAAAATGGATCTGAACTGATACTCGATGGAGTCAATGCCTGTGGTTTTGACGGTCATGGAGTCGTATTTTACGGGTTGGTTAAGTTTGCCATCATTTTATTTATCGCTACACTTTGAGCTGAGTTTGGATTTAAGGTGGTCTGTAATTGTTCCCGGGCTTTTTCTTTCTGGCCAAGATTGGCAAGTGCTTCTGCGAGATAGATTTTGGTATCTACGTTATTAGGTTGAAGCGAAACAGATTTTTCAAGAAATGTCTGGGCATTTTTCCAGTCTGCTTGCCGGTTAAAATTAAAACCGATTTGAGCATAGGCAGAAGGGTTGGGGCCAGTAACTTCAAGGAAAACGTTGAATTGTTGAGAGGATTCTCCCCATTTTTTCTGCATCTGATAAACTTTTGCCAGGTTAAACAGTGCAGGTTCGTAGCGGTTATTCAGTTTCAGGCAATGTTTGAAGGCGTTTTCTGCTGGCTCCAGTTTACCCGTCATCATATAGGCGGTTCCCAGATTGAAATGAGCCGGCAATAAAGAAGGGTCGACTTTGAGGGCGGCTTTCCATTCGATAATCGCATTTTCAATTTTTCCAGTTTTTGCATAAAGCTCCCCCAAGTTTAACCTGGCCAAAGCAAAACCGGGATCGGAACTGGACAAATTCTCTTGAATAGCCTGTTCCAACAAAGACACGGCCTGAGCATACAACCCTTTTTGGTTATAAACAGAACTCAGTCCTATTTTGGATGAAAAATGACCCGGTCTCAATGCCTGAGTTTTCAGGTATTCTTTTTCTGCTTCGTCGAGTCGTCCTTGATCCAGATAAACGCTGGCGAGATTGTAATGAGGTTCCACAAGTTCAGCCATAATTTTTAATGAGCTAGGGGGTTCTAATTCACTCTCGTCCCCTTTTCCTGCGACCTTGTTTCTTCTTGCTAAAAAACTTTCGGGGTTCTTGATATTGTATTGATTGGCCACGAACTCCGGTATATTAGCCACACTCTTTTCAAAGTGATAACTGGCCATGGCAAGATCACCTTTTTCATAATAGGCTTTGCCGGCATTGTTGTGAGGCCTTGGTGATAGGGGATTTTTTGCTGCAGAATCTTTCCATAAGCTTAACTCGCTAACCCAGTCAGCATTTCTGGTTGTTGTGGTGACTCCGAGCAATACTAATATGATTACAAGCATTCGAAGTCGTAAGAGTGCTGGCAAAGTTTTAATGCTGACTCCGGCAATAAGACTCAAGCCCAGCGACATGGGCAGATACATACGGTGTTCGACAGCCAAATCATTTAGAGGGATAAAGCTGGAAGTTGGGGCCAACGTGATAAAAAACCAGATCGCCCCGAGAACCACCCAAACATTTCTCCATTTGAGAACAGCAAATATGATTGCAAGAATTATCAATCCTGAAAAAATTATGGCGGGGTCTGTCATCGGCGAACTGAAAGAAAAGCCACTGTCTACATTTAGATTGAAGGGAAAGTAAAACAGCTTCAGGTAATAAAATACGATGACCTTAAGTTGAACCATCAAATATGGAGCTCGCCCAAACAACTCGAACCCTTGATCGAGAGGCATGTAAATCCAGGAATCTCCAAAAAATATAAACCCACATGAAATAATGGTCATCAAGATGAAGCCAATAGCGACCGATCGGTTATTCATTAATGCTTTGTGAATATCAGGATATTGTTTGTGTCCGATAAAACCCCAATACCAGACAACCAGCATGAGCGGCAATGTTGCACCGATTAATTTTGAGGCCACAGATAAATATATTCCTGATAAAACAAAAAGAGAGAGAATCAGTTTTTTTGCAAGCGGGGCTATTTTCTTCGGGCAGAACAAATTAAGAAAAATATATATTGTTAAGAGATAAAAAAATGTTGCCAGCAATGAAGAGCGTGAAGAAATATAGGACACTGAATCCGTGTTTAATGGATGCAGTGAAAATAATAAGGCTGTTATTAAGGGGAAAACCCAACCATATTCATTTTGTAAGTATCTGGCACGCCAGATAGTAAAAAATATCAAAAGAGTTACCCCAATATGCAGAGCAAGGTTAACAAGGTGGAACCCGAAGACCTGGTGGCGAGCCAACTGGTTGTTTAGGGCAAATGACCAATATAGGACGGGACGGTTGCCAATTTGACCGGAACGGGAATGATCGAAGAAGGCATCCGTATTGACCAGCCAATGACTTTTGATCAAGGGGATATCATCAAACTGAAAAGAACCTTTCAGAGAATTGAAATAGGCAAGCATGGTGATAAGGGTCAGCAGTGCTACACAGCCCAATAAACTTTTTACTTTTGAAGGAAATACAAGCATCAGGGTTTGAAAAAATTATGAATTACAGGGTTCAACTGTTCAATACTTTAATCAGGTGTAAAAGGTCAGGAAAGCCTATCCCGCTCTCTATGGGAACAAAGTTTAATCCTTAATATAATTATCGTTTGAATTTGGTTCAATATTAAGAGAAAGATTGACTAACCTCCCAAATATTAGCACTTTTCAAAATCACTCTAAACGTGTAAAATAAAATCATACATAACTGTAAAGCTGAGTAATAAAGTGCTACATTTTAAGTTTAAATTATTGATTTAATAACGGGATCTCAATATGAAGCGGATTGGCAAAGAAACCAATATTCAAGCATTACGAAAAATATCCAACCTTTTTACAACGACTTCCGTTGAGGTTGATGAATTATTAGCCATGGTTATGGATGCGGCCAAGGATATCGTAGGTGTTAAAAATGGTTCTTTATTACTGGTTCAAGATGAAAAGACATTAAAGCTGCAGTTTTATCAGGCCTCGGGAGATAATACCGGGCAATTGAAAGACATTGATTTACCGCCGGGTGTGGGAATTTCCGGGTCTGTGGCAAAAACTGGTGAAGCTATTATTTCCAATGATGTGACAACAGACCCTCGCTGGTATCAGGGTGTCAGTGAAAAAATGCGGACTCCCATCCAGTCCATGGCCAGTTTTCCATTGATCATTGATAAAAAAGTGATCGGTGTTGTCCAGTTTCTGGATAAGGTGGATGGGTCCACCTTCGACAAAACAAATACTGAAGTTTTAGAACGTTTTGCTAGTTTGATGGCAAAATTCTTTCAGGTTTCGCAATCTAGAAACTTATTGGGTAAGGAATTTGGCAAGCTTAAAGAACAATACCTTCATCGTTACACGATTGTGGGCGAAAGTGAACCCATTAGAAAATGTATTATGCTGGCCGAAAAGGTGGCTGACTCTAAAGCTACTATCCTGTTGAATGGCGAAAGTGGAACAGGAAAGGAGCTGTTTGCCCACCTGATCCATGACCGGAGCCATAGGCAAAATAATCCCTTTATTTCTGTCAGTTGCGGAGCTCTTCCCGCATCCATTCTAGAGCGCGAACTCTTCGGACATGAGAAAGGCGCATTCACCGGTGCTGACACGCAAAAAATAGGCCTGTTTGAAGCCGCTCATACAGGTACGCTTTTCTTGGACGAAATCGGAGAGCTACCTTTGGACATGCAGGTGAAACTATTGCGGGTCATTCAGGAAGAAGCGTTCATCCGTCTGGGTGGTACCGAAACTATCAAAGTTGATGTCAGATTGGTAACGGCGACCAACCGCGATTTAGAAAAAGAAGTTCGGGAGGGAAATTTCCGCCAGGACCTGTATTATCGTATCAATGTAATTAAAATAACTTTGCCACCGCTTCGTGAAAAGCTGGTAGATATTGCAGACCTATTAACCTACTTTCTCAAGAAGCACAGTCCGGAAGGTCAGCCTGTCAAAAAGCCGGGCAAGGGTTTGCTAGCTCACCTTAAGAGTTATTCATGGCCGGGCAACATCCGGGAACTGGAGAATTCAGTAGAGCGGGCTATTGTATTAACAGACGAGGAAGAGCTACTCCCTGATGCTTTTCCTTTTGAAGTTTCTCAGGCTCCCATTGAACTCAATGTAGGGTCTACTCTCAAGGAAGCCAGCGATTCGTTCCGCACAACCTTTATTTCCAATACCCTCAAATCCACTGGGGGTAATCGTACTAAAGCCGCGCAGGTCCTGGGTGTTCAACGTTCATACCTATCCCGACTGCTTAAGGAATTAGGAATTAATTAAACAAAAGGACTTCTAATCCTCTTCGATAAATCTTAAATTCTGCTAAACTGCGGAAGAATTAATTCAATGTATAAGGAAAGTCATGGTTCTGATTAACGGGAAGACAGTATCGGCGGAAATCCGCAACCGCTTGATGCAGGAGACTGCGGAATTGAAAAACAAAACAGGTCGCATGCCGGGATTGGCTACAGTTCTGGTCGGCGAAGACCCGGCCTCGGCCGTTTATGTGCGTAACAAAAATAAAGTTTGCAGTGAGATCGGGTTTCAATCTTTCGGGCAAAACCTGCCTGCTGAAACTACCGAGGCGCAATTATTAGATCTTATTAAAGAACTGAACGAAAATGATGAAGTGAACGGTATTCTAGTTCAATTACCGCTTCCCGATCATATTGATGAGGAAAAGGTTCTTTTATCCATTGACCCGGCTAAAGATGTAGATGGTTTCCATCCCATCAATGTTGGTAAGTTGGCCATTGGCAATGCTCTGCTCACCCCGTGTACGCCAACGGGAATCATTGCCCTGCTGGATTATTATGGAATCGAAATTGCTGGTAAGCACGCAGTGGTTTTAGGGCGGAGTAATATTGTTGGGAAACCGGTGGCGCATTTGTTATTACAAAGGCACGCCACAGTGACCATTTGTCATTCAAAAACCACGAACCTGAAAGAAGTTACCCTCCAAGCCGATATATTGATTGCTGCGGTAGGCCGACCTCATTTTGTGAGTTCAGAAATGGTGAAGGAAGGCGCGGTGGTGATTGATGTGGGAATCAACCGCGTGGATGGAAAACTGATAGGCGATGTCGAGTTTGACCCGGTCGCTGAAAAGGCCGCGTTCATCACTCCTGTTCCGGGTGGGGTGGGGCCTATGACCATTGCTCTGCTCATGGAAAATACGTTAAAAGCCTTTAAAGCCTCTCTGTAGAAAGGCAAATAAAAACCCTCCTGGCCTGAATATTTTATGATCCGCAAGAGGCAAAGCCGCCTTGGCAAACCTAAAAGTTCACTCGCTCCTGAAGAGTCCGCTGAGACATCGAATCATCTTGAGGCAGAAAACTCGCAACCTCAGGTCTATAGTGTCAGTGGGCTGACTCGGGACATACGTGCCATTATGGAAGCGGCGTTTGATTCGGTTTGGGTGGAGGGCGAAATTTCCAATTTCAGAACCGTGGCTTCCGGTCACAGTTATTTTGTTTTGAAGGATGACAAAGCGCAGATTCGCTGTGTCTTGTTTAAAGGCCACCGGGCAGGAATAAAATTTCAACCGGCAGATGGCGATCAGGTTTTAATGTTTGGTCGTATCAGCGTCTACGATGCTCGGGGCGAATATCAGGTCATAGCTGAGTCTCTAGAGCCAAGAGGTTTGGGTGCCCTGCAAAAAGCCTACGAACAGTTAAAGGAAAAGTTAGATAAAGAAGGTTTATTTAGTGAAGAAAATAAAAAACCCTTGCCTGAATTTCCTTGGAAAGTAGGTGTCGTCACCTCCTCTACAGGTGCCGCTGTAAGAGACATCCTCAATATAATAAGAAGGCGAAATCCGAAAGTTTCTGTGTTGTTATGTCCCGCAAAAGTCCAAGGTGAAGGAGCGGCAGAAGAAATTGCCCGCGGCATTGAAGAACTGGACCGTAGAAAAGACATTGAAGTAATCATTGTCGGACGAGGAGGAGGTTCGTTAGAAGACCTGTGGGCATTTAATGAAGTCGTGGTGGCGCGGGCCATATATGCATCTCAAACTCCTGTCGTATCTGCGGTGGGGCATGAAATAGATTTTACGATTGCAGATTTTGTGGCCGATCTGCGGGCACCCACCCCCTCGGCAGCAGCCGAACTAACCGTGCCGCTTCTGCAGGATACGGTTAAGGAAATTCAATCTCTGAATATAGCGCTGGTAACAACTTTGCAGAAGAAGTTGGAATATTATAGAGACTTGCTAAAAAGGTTGATGGACAGGCGGTTCTTCCATCAGCCGAAAGAAATATTCAGTCCGCAAATTCAACGTCTGGATGATTTTCATGCTCGACTTATACGTGGGTTAGAGCAAAGCCTGGTGTCTCATCAACAAAGGTTGCAGGATAAAATACACAGACTATTTCAAGCCTCACCCGAAAAACATATTCACCACATGGAAGAAAACCGGAGGATGCTGGAAAAAAGAATGCTGCATATTATCCAGTCTCAGATACGTTTTAATAAAGAGCGTTTTGAAGGGATATTAAAAAACCTGAATGCCATCAACCCGCTAGCTATTTTAGAAAGAGGGTATAGCATTTGCTCGAAAGATGAAGAGTCTTTGAAAAATACGGAAGGCCTCAATCCAGGAGATAATATTAAAGTAAGACTTTCTCGTGGAGGTCTGGACTGCACAGTAAAAAAAGTTATAGAGGAAAACTGATTTTATCCTAGGTTTTTTGTGGATAGAATTCCCACAACTTGGTTGTTCCGGGTAACTGGCAAGTGACGGATGGGTTTTTCATTAAATAGTTTTTTAGCGGAATCAAGAGGCTCGTCAACATCAATGGATATTAATGGTTGAGACATCACTTCTGAAACCCGAGTGGAATCGCCATCAAGGTTTTTTATGAGGACCTTGATCATCAAATCGGTTTTAGTAATGATTCCGATGAATTTTTTATCTTGGGTCACAAGAAGCGACCCGATCTGGTGGGCATAAATTTTTTTGGCTGCATTATTAATGCTTTCATCTTGGTCAATGCTTTTAATAGAGCTTGTCATGCGATCGCCAACAGTTTCCATCGATACACCAAAATTTAAAAAAAATAGTTAAATAACAGCTAATATGATTTTACTGCTGGGTTATTGTTAATGCCAACTTATTTTCAAAGAGGCCGATTATGGGTGAAATAAAATTTGAAAAAGCCATACAGCGGCTTGAAAAAATAGTCGATGACTTAGAAACAGGAGAGTTGGACATTGATAAGTCTCTCGAAATTTTTGAGGAAGGAATAAAAATGTCGCGTGTATGCTCTAAAAAATTGAGTGAGGCCGAAGCGAAAATTGAAAAGCTGACTCGGGACCAGAAAGGTGAACTGGTAGCGGAACTTTTTCCAGTCGAAGAGGAAAAAAATGACAAATAAGAATATAAAAATTCGACTCGACCAGTTGTTGGTAAAAAAAAACTCATCACGACAAGAGAAAAAGCCCGCGCCATCATTCTGGCGGGTAAAGTAAGAATAAAAGATGCTGTTGCTGATAAACCTGGACGGCTGGTTTCTGAAGATTGTCTTCCCGTTATTCTTGGTGACCCTCAACCTTTTTCCAGTAGAGGCGGTTTCAAGCTGGAGCATGCCTTAAAACAATTTCATATTTTACCTGAAGGAAAAACGGTTGTGGATGTGGGAGCTTCCACCGGCGGGTTTACCGATTGCCTGCTACAAAATGGTGCTGAAAAAGTTTATGCCGTAGATGTTGGTTACGGGCAGTTGGATTGGAAACTTCGAAATGATCCTCGGGTCATTTGTCGAGACAGGAAAAATGCCCGTACCTTATCTAAAGAAGATATCGGGGAAATGTTAGACTTGGCTGTGATTGATGTATCGTTCATCTCACTCCAGCTTGTCATCCCTCCTTTGCTGAACATCCTCAAACCTGAAGGGCAGTTGGTTGCCCTGGTCAAACCCCAGTTCGAAGTCGGAAAAGATGAAGTGGAAAACCGTGGCATCATTAAAGACCCTGCCAAACATATTCGGGTCCTGCTCGATTTGAACCGTTTTGTTGGAGAAAAAGGATGGTCGGTGATCGATGTTACAGAATCCCCCATTACTGGTCAAAAAGGTAATAGGGAATTTTTAATTCATTGCGTAAAAAGCCGATATGGAAAACCGATTGAGGAAGAGACTTTTAGACAAACTGTGCTGAATTAGTTAGCTGGCTTACAACTCGTCTTTATAGACAATAAAACTATCCGCTGGATAGACCAGATGGGTGTCTCCCCATTGTTTGGAAGACTCGGGGTTCCATTGTAGTTCATCTTCGAGGAGTTTCATGCGCACACCGCCAGTTCCACCGTAAATGAGCAGGGCAACGCCATCCCCAGATTCTTCTACCTTGCAGGCATAGGCTGGACAAGGTGTGTTGGAATCCGCATCCCAGCCGGTGACCTGAACCGGTTGTTCTTCGCCATTTACCGGATACTTGATGCAATACAATTCACGGGCAGGACTGATATCCCGAAAAATCATATTGAAACTTTGATCGGTATTGGAGTTGGAATCGACCTCGACAAACACAGGTATTCTCCATTAAAGAATGAGCTATCTTACCCTTATTCAGGAGGTAGGGTAAAGTAGTTTGGGTGGAAAGAAAAAAGGCATAAAAAAATCGGATGCGTTTGCACACCCGATGACTGAAAAAAATTAGTTTGTCACAGCCGTAGTCAGGCGCTGGCCGCCGCTTGTTTGCTTGACGACTGAGAACCACCTGATGAGCGGGACGCAGAAACTTTTGCAGCAGCAGCGTCCGCAAGAATTTTGATGAAATTGACCAAAATGCGCATATCAAAATGCCCTTCCATATTGTTCTTCATTTCAGTCAGGGCGGCAAAAGGTGTCATGCCGGGTCGATTTGCGCGAGGAGAAGTCAAGGCTCCAAAAACATCCATGATGCCGCAGACTCTTGCGTACAGAGAAATCTTTTCCCCTTTTAATTGGAATGGATAACCCGTGCCGTCATACTTTTCATGATGTTCAGCGGCCATTTTCAAAATGTTCTCGCTATAACATTTCATATCGTTGAGATCTTTCCGGCCTGCTGAGGGATGTTTGCGAATGAACTGGAACTCTTGAGGTTCCAACTCCCCCTCTTTCATTACAATATCGTAAGGAATGGATTTTTTGCCGATGTCAAATAGCATACCGCCCAGACCGATCTCGCGAATCGCCTCTGGCTTCATTTGCAGTTTGTTTGCCAATGCCATGCAATACAACCCGGTGTTGATGCAATGGGTGTAGGTGTGATAATCCTTTTTCGTAACTTGGAATACATCTATGAACTCAAGCTCTCCACGACTCATGCACTCCTGAATAACTTTAACCAGATCTTCCAGTGTGCGTAAAATACGTGCGGAGCCGATGTTCTCAAAATATTCCTTGATCACCTGCTCGCTCACAAGGTAGGCATCTTTTAAAACCTTTTTGGGCGGCTCGTTTTCCAGAGCTTGTTGCAAGTCACCAATTTTGAAATTTTTATAGTATTTAATGAGGTCGGTTTCATGGATGAAAAACTCCATGCAATCATCGGCCTCCATCATCTTTTTAATTTTTTCGTGGTTCTCAGGAGTGTAGTCAACAAATTTTCGGAACAGTGGGTCGTCGTTCTCATCGTATTCCGCCAGATAAGAAATTTCAAAACCTTGACCGCAGTTCTTGTTTAGAAAACCACTATTTATTTCGCGATAAAAATGAGCGATAGTATCCATATCGCTTGTTCTCCCAAAATTGGTCTTTACAAAGCGAAAACCTAATAGCTTTGTACACAGTATATAATATTCCGGTTGTTGATTACTTACTAAGTTAATTTATAACATCCAAAAAGTCAATCATTTAACCTAGAGAAAAGCTGTTTTTTTCTACAGGCCAAAATTCATTCAGCCACCCCCAACTACCCCGTTTATGGGGGATGTTTTATTGTAACATGATTGATTTTATTTGCATTCCGAATAGTTCAGGTGGCTGAGGTGGGTAAGTGTAAGCAGTCTGGGTCGAGGTTGTTTTACGGAAAATAAAATGAAAATGGCTAAAAATTCCCTCTTGACACAGTTTTTATGGGATATTGCGGGCAAATTTAGTTTTTACATAGAGGGGGAGTTCGGAATATGTATAAATTGGTTCTTTTAAGACATGGGCAGAGTCAATGGAATTTGGAAAACCGTTTTACTGGCTGGACTGACGTTGATCTGACAGAGCAAGGGAAACAGGAAGCTGAGGCGGCGGGAAAACTTTTTCTCGATGAAGGCTATACCTTCGACATGGCCTACACCTCTGTTCTCAAACGGGCGATTCGAACGTTATGGATTGTGCTGGATAAAATGGATTTGATGTGGATCCCGGTCACGCGGTCCTGGCATCTTAACGAACGTCACTATGGCAACCTGCAAGGGTTGGACAAAGCCGAAACGGCAGAGAAGCATGGCGCAGACCAGGTAAAAATCTGGCGCAGGAGTTATGCCACGCCCCCTCCCCCACTCCCGGATGACGATGATCGACTACCTTCTAAAGACTCTCGATATGCCGGGATACCCAAAGACCAACTGCCCGCTTCAGAAGCTTTAAAGCATACGGTTGACAGGTTCTTGCCTTATTGGTTCGATCAAATTGTTCCCTCTATAAAAGCCGGAAAAAAAGTTTTGATTTGTGCGCACGGCAATAGCTTAAGAGCCCTGGTCAAGCATCTGGATAATGTCAGTGAAGAAGAAATCCTGGAGTTGAATATTCCCACAGGCATTCCACTGGTCTATGAATTGGATGCAAACTTAAAACCGACGAAACATTATTATCTCGGCGACCAGGAAGCAGCAAAAAAAGCCGCCGAAGCCGTCGCCAACCAATCCGCTCGGCGCGGGGCCAACTAGCAATAGCTATTACTGGCTAGCAAAAAGTTGTCTCGGCTTAAATGGATCATTGCTCAATTCCCCCGGATACCCAAAGCGGTATTATCTGAATCGCCGGGAGTCGAAATTCGAAGCCCTGATATAAATCCAGGTGGAATTTGATCAGAATCGATTTCAAATTTGTAATCTCTGTTAACCCACGCAAACTCCATGAATTTATCAATTTTAGTATGCCCATCTCTTTCTAGACGGTAAAAAAGCTCTCTTGGGTCATGCCCTAACTCAGTATGTCTCAATTGGTTTAAATATGCCTCAAGCACTGGATGAGGGGTGTAGTTTGACCACATTTTTTGCGCAAAGTCGTCCATCAATGGCGGAGATTGTTCAGGCGAATTTCATAGAGATAATGCTTTGGCGCGAGTTGCTCCAGCTCCAATAATCAGATGTTTCATCTTGTTGTTAGTGTAAAAGGATTGTTCAAATAATCATTAGTGCTTAATTTGTTTGAGTTCAAAAAAGAGGGGGTTTAATCCAACCCTTCCCCATTCCTATGAAGGAGGGAGAGAATTGGGCAATTACTCATCAGGCCGAGTAAACCGATTGCCTGTTCAACCCAGCCATTGCAGTCGGCCCCACGCCTAGTGGGCGG
>JAJDBH010000019.1 GCA_029261455.1 Nitrospinaceae bacterium | reverse complement strand
CCGACACCTGTAACACTGGGATGATTACTCTGGTAATACTGCCCAGGAACCGTCTCGTCAGCACTGGCACTCAATGCTGTGAACCCTACAAATGCACTTACTGCTACAAACAAAATTGCTTTCTTCATTACTTCCTCCCCTACAGGATGAAATTGGAATAAAAACTTCCTAATACTAACGATTTGTATTTTGCCGGGATATAAGGTAAATGCTTTTTTTTGTGTAGTCTTACGGGTTGTTATTTTGTGTTGTTATGTCCTACATGCAGTCTTGTTGAATATTTTATCCCTGCAATAAAAATAAATTTATGTTTTTATTGGTAGGTGTTTAGACTATATTTTAAGTGGTCTTAATGCTTAGTTTTTGGTTGTCGAGTGGTCAAGGGGTTCACTTTGATAGTGATGACCCCGAACTCTAATCGAATCAGCAATTAAAATGCAAAAAAAGCCGGTAGGGCAAATTGCCCTACCGGCTTTATCCTCTTGTCAAAGAGGTTTTAATTCTCGAATTTGTAGTCTACTTGATGTTTTTTATTGCTGGTAAGTCTTGTGGTCGATTTCACAGTCAGCTTGAGAAACCAGAGGCTCTTTCATATAGCCATTGCGATTCTGGTTCATTTGCTTGCGGTAGCTGTCATCAGAGTTGTCTCCACGACAGTCGCCAGGTACCAAGCCAACAACAACGCCGGCATCTTCTACAGACTTCCATTGTTTCCAGCTTTGTTCGGTCTGAGAAGATCCAAACTGGTAGTCAGTGTTGATAGGTCCCGTGCTGCTGCGAGCTTTTCCTGCTCCAGAAGCAAGATTGACCGCATTGGTCAAAGTTCGGTTATGTGCACCCATTTGCATCATAGTCTGGCCGACTCCTGTGACGGCGGGATGATTACTCTGATAATACTGCCCAGGAACAACATCATCGGCTGAAACAATGGAACCCATTGCCGTGAATCCTACAAACGCACTTACTGCTACAAACAAAATTGCCTTTTTCATTACTTTCCTCCCCAACGGATGATTGGAAATAAAACCTTTTAAACTACACTGCCAAACAAAATTAACTGGTCCCTTTCAGGAAGGCACCAACTGATAAGAAACCTCTCTATGTCCTACCGATATTCCTATCTTGTCCTGTCATAACTGTAGGACTTAATCTCAGTAGATGTCAGAATCTATAACCTTACAGGCGGTTTGTCAATAAAAAATCGATGCTTGCTGAAAACTCATTAAATTGTCCGTTGAGGAAGTTTTGGGTTAAAAATCAACAGGGCACTAAATCATTGCAATAAAAGGAAAACTTGGCGGCTGTGTTTTTATTTTCAGACCTTTACAGATAATTACGAATTTAGTTTTTGTCTTTTGGAAAACAGGTTCTTTAGGATTTTCTAATGTTAATGCAAAACTGGATTAATGGTTCTAAACTCGTATAATAAAAAAACGCGCAATTGAACCACTAACAACTCAAATTAAATTTTTCATGACTTCAAAAAAACTTTTTACATTAGACGAAGCTAACGCACTTGTTCCGCAGCTGTTAGACTGGGTTCCTGAAATTCAAAAGCTATCGGGTTCTATGAATCGTGATTTTCCTGATATCCGAAACGCGCGAGAAAAGGCGAAGTGGAATGGTGGCAGCGTGGAAGGTGCTGGTTATCTGAATGTGATTTTGAAATATAACCATTTGATTCAGGAGATCGAATCGATTGGATGTGAGATTAAAGGGATTCGCGAGGGGCTGGTGGACTTCCCCTCTATCCGGGAAGGCCGTGAGGTTTATCTTTGCTGGAGAATGCCCGAAAAAGAAATCCGCTTCTGGCATAGCTTGGATGCCGGTTTTTCCGGACGGCAGCCTATTTAGTTTTCTTCGAGCCCTCTGCGAAAATTTTTCTTACTTGCTGAACAATTTTGGAATTTCCCACCACGGCGGTTCCCTCTTCAATGCTGGCTTTGTTGCCAGAGAAGTTTGCAAATCGACCACCGGCTTCCTCAACTAGTATTTTGCAGGGGGCGTAGTCCCATATTTTTGCGAGCGGGTCTACCATCACATCAACGACGCCACGTATTGCCATTAAGTGACCAAAGGCATCCGGGTAAGTTCTCACTATTCCAGCTTCCTGGTTCAGGCGGTTGTATAAGAATGTACATTTTTCACTGCGAAAACAATAATGGTCTGCAACAGCGATAAAACTTCCTTTCAGGCGGGGCTGAGGAGAAACTTTGAGAGGTTCTCCATTTGCGAAGGCACCTTTCCCTTTTACAGCCCAGGCAGTTTCTCCCAGGGCTGGTAGTTCAATGATACCTAGCACGGGTTTACCCTTGTGCAGAAGAGCTATCATGGATGCGAAAAGGGGCAGTCCTCTTATGAATGACCGGGTTCCATCAACAGGGTCAATGGTCCAGACCCATTCGGCATCCTCATTATGGTTGCCGAACTCTTCCCCGATGATTCCGTGTTCGGGAAAGTACCGTGAAATTTTTTTACGCAGAATCTCTTCGGCTTTGCGGTCTGCAATGGTAACCGGACTCTCGTCTGCTTTGAGGTCGATGGAAAACTGTCCACGATACCACTTTAAAACTTCTGCCTTAGCGGGTTTCATGAAGGATAGTGCGGTGTCTTTAACTTCCAGTAAATTCATTGTTGTAATAACCTTATGGTTAGGAAAACTTCCAGATAAGAAGGTAGGGAAAATAACGTTGCTTTAATCACTGTTTAAATTATAATCATCTCTTTGAAAAACTTATCGCTTTATATTCCCGGGATCAAAAAATATGCGTGACAAGAATCTAATGATTGCGATTATAGGTTGTTTCGCGATCACTGTTCT
>JAJDBH010000018.1 GCA_029261455.1 Nitrospinaceae bacterium | reverse complement strand
TATAGGGCTTCCCATCCCTTTCCGCTTGGAAATATGATTTTTGATTATCCGAGTATTTTTTAATAGTCGCATTTGAAAATTCTCCTGATTCAGGGATATTCATTTTTGCCTTTTCTAGAGTTGAATACTTTTTAATTCTATTAACTGTGCAACCTGGTGAGCTGACAAAAGAATAAGCTTTGATTAATTTCGATTCATCTTTGATCGTTGTATACCCTGTGGATGGGAAGTCAGAATCCAATTCTAAAGCTGTTGGGTGGCTAAGCGCATCACGAATGTGAGTAAGGACCTTAGTAAAGGTATATGGTTTCTTGCCGAACGTATCGATTTTTATTAATCTCTGGTGAAGTCCCCAACGTCCTCGGTCCTCTGGCAATTCCTCGGCCAATTTATCACCTCTTTGATGGTTCTTATTCATTGCCTTGTAAAGTTCCATACATTGGGTAAGCAGGCTCTGCAAGGAGACAATATAAAGTGTGATTTCAAATTTGTTATCAGGCGGTAATTGTAGTTCTTCATATTGACTTATGACCTTTCCTACTCTGAATGCAAAATCTGCACGAATTTGATGTTTTGAGTCACGCCAGTATTCCATATTCCCCCTCCGATTAACTTTAATCCAGAATATATTAATTTCCTCTTATTCCCCTGCCATACAATTTAACAGAAGGGAGGGTAGCCCGTTGGAGCTACTGATCTGCCCCTAATAGTAGTACCTCTTAGCTTTTAAACTCCTTTGGTTTAAGTGGTCGCCCTAAAGGCATGCGATAAGCTAACGGCGAATCCTTACGCACCATGTGACTCACCCAACTGTTCACCCGCGCAATTCCATCAAAGGCTCGGGGGAAGTTTTTCCAAAAAATTTAATGTAAATGGAAGTGAGCCCTATTCTAGGGAAGCTCGAATGGATTTGATCACTTGTAGACATATAGACACGTGAGGCTTAAATTGATTAAATCCGTAATGGCACTCGAAATAAACTCCTTCGCCTTGGCTTCTGCTAAAAACCACTCCACCCAAAATATCTTCAACCGGGTTTTTTGTATCCTTTTTCTTCCAAATATAAATTTCCTCATCTCTTTTGTAATACTTTGTAGCATAATTCAGGTTTCGAATTTTATCGACAAGGGTTTCGATCGAATTGCTCTTGATACTAAACTTCATTGGGGGATAGGTATCGAATAAATTGATCTGTGATTTATCTAGGGCTATGTCCCCAAATAAAATATTAGGCAACATTAGTATCTCTAAATCACTTGATGCTTGTATGCCACCTGTAAACTTTACCTTCTCGATACTCGGTTTAGCTTGGTCAATTACGGAATCAAGTAAAGGTGCCCAACCGGTTGGAACTATTATTTGGTATCCTTTTCCTTGAGAAAATGAATTTTGTGCTGGATGATTTTCTTCTGAAGCCACACGATGTGCTTTTGTTGAATCCTGAGGTGGTTCTTCTGGATCGCTGGGGACAGGGAATGGAGTTATGGGGGCAACATGCTGGGAAGAATTTTCTTGCCGACTAGAGGGTGGCGTAGGGTTTGTTGTTTTTTTAGCCTCTCGTTGAAGAATATTCGCGAGAACTTCCTCTGAGAGGTCAGGGCGGTTTTGGAGTGAAGCTCTACCTGAAGTGCTTTTTGCATTACGCTCCCGAATAAAAGCGAACACCTGTTCCCGAGTTACTTCCCCCTCTTCCAGTCCTATCGGGTCAAAGTCATAATCACGTATTAGGATATACCTCTCTTCTTTGGTGAATAGGTCCGCTGCGGGTTCCATATTAGGTTTATTCGGCTCGGGCTGGATTGATTCCTTTGGACTCTTTGATTGTTGTTCGGGGGAGTAGGACTTTTGTTGATTTTGGTTGGCTTGTTTTAAAGGACTCCCTGAGTTGGTCGAGCTCCTAATTAAATAGGCACCGATAAAAAATATAGGAATGAAGACAATTAGAGCCCATGTTTCGCTCTTTCCTTCAGGCTCTGTTTGGCGGACAGGTGATCCTTGCTGTGAGGTAGGCTTTTTATTATTACTTTTCGGGGGGGCAGACGAAACAGCCTCTTTTTTTTGATATTCTTCTGCTCTCTGAGCTTCCAACTGAGGGGTAGCGTTTAAAAGTGCTCCCTCAATAATTCCACCCAACCCAGTCAACAATAATCCTCCAAGCCCACCGCCATAAATAACTAGAAGGGGGAACCAGTTCCCATGCTTAATGCCAGCATAAACTGGAGCTAAAACATACGTGGGCGGAAAGAAAATACTCAAAATAGCCCAAAAAGTGTCTAGCCCCTTCTGGACAATCTCAAAGCAAAGGACAAGTCCCCACATTCCTGCGAGGAACCAAACCAACATCCCTATTTTTGAAACGAACCTTCCCAATTAAAGCACCTCAAATTATATGAACTGAAAATCTAGTTCTGAAGGTTTACTCTCTTTTAGGGGCTTTGTTCCAAGAGTGCATACGTTTAGGTAGCCTCATAAAGAAATTTATTGATTCGGTGACATTTCTAACACCACACCCTTTTTGTTTGTGAAAAATAACCTTAGAGTAGAGACTCTTTAGAATCCTTCACAATGCCCAGAGATCACACCGACAATTTTGTCCTTAGAATCGTACTTTTCTAGTTTCATGGACCCACTCCTATGATTAATGACTCCGACTAGAAGAGAAACCAAGGCATCTTCACGCATAAACTTAAGCCTCCCCTCAAATACATAATGGAACATCCCTCCGCTGTTTGGCATTTCAAAAAACTCTCCTCTAACACTAGGGCTGGCATTTGCCAATAAAGACCTTCCGGAGCTGGGTGTGTTTACGAACACTAGGGTCTCTTTTTTCGGGCTTTTACATATGAGAACCCTAATATCCTTGTCTTGGACATGGGAAGCGCTAGTGGATAGAATAGCTATCAAGGCGATCGTAGATATGTTCATTTGATTTTCTTCCTTATAATCCTTTCCCCAGATATTTCCCTTTTTCGGTGGAAATTATTCTTAAATTGCTGTTAATTTTTTTTAGTAATGGCGGGAAACTCAAAAATGATTTTCAAAAGCATTTCTATGAAATTAATTAAATCCTCCGCGTCCTCCAGTTCCATAATTTTGATTTCATGATTAGCTTCATTTCCTTTTTTCCTAATATGATCCACCCAATCTTCAGAGCCTGGAGGAATGAAATTATTTTCTTTAAAATATTCAACATATTGAAAAAAGGGCTTCCCAGGTTCGGCCCCTTTGGAGACAGCAATCTGCATTAGTAGTTTCCTACAACATAGTACTGCTGCCGTATAGGAATTTATTTTCATACATTTCCTTGCTTCTTCATACAAGCTTTCAACCGCTTCGTCTGTTATATGCTCCACCCTTTTCCCAAATGTGTTTCCAGGAATTTTAATCCCCTTTATGGAACATATAAAAGTTGGCATCGTGCACTTATGACAAATATAAATTTGAACTGGGTGGGCGATATTTTGCCCACGGCTGTTCTTTTCTTGAAAAATCCCATTAAAACCCTTCTCAGAGGAGATGTCGGAGTTACAATTGCCACAAATAAACGAAAGGGATTTTAATATTATTGCAGTAGACCAATCAATTTTCATTAAACGACTCCTTATACTTAAAGCTAAGCTCTATTTTGCTTCTGGCTTTCCTTTTAGGAGAGGGGAAAAGCTTATTTGATCTGTTCAAAGGGAAAAAGGGATGATTAAGTATACCGAAGTTTTATATTTTTGCTATGATATTTCTCTAAGAAAAATAAACCAAAGCTTTTTAGAAAAAAGGGATAATTTGTTTTAGCTGGGAATTTAAACCTTTGGATTAGGATGGTTGATTTTGCCGCAACTGGAACACATTGAAGCGATTGAAAAACGTCTGTGGAGTGCTGCGGATATGCTGCGGGCTAACTCCAACTACGCCAGCAATGAATACTTCCTGCCCGTGATGGGCCTTGTGTTCCTAAGGCACGCCTACAGCCGCTACCTCGCTGTGAAGGATGATATCGAAGCAAACCTCCCGATACGCGGCGGCAAGAAAAAAGAGATGACCAAGGAGGACTTTTCTCAGAAGAGTGCTATTTTCCTGAGGCCAGAGGCGCAGTTCGATTACCTGGTCAATCTGCCCGACAGCGAAGATCGAGCCAAGGGCATCATCAAAGCGATGGATTTGATCGAAGCGGATTACGAAAATCTGCGTGGTGTTTTGCCGAAGAGTGAATATCAAGACCTGGATAACGATACGCTCGGCCATCTGCTACGAACGCTCAACCCTGAAGAGCTCAAGCATGTATCGGGTGATGTGTTCGGGCGCATTTACGAATACTTTCTGACGCAATTCGCCGACCAAAAGGCGCATGATAGCGGTGAGTTTTTCACGCCGATCTCCATTGTTTCGCTCATCGCTCATGTACTGGATCCTGAAGGCGGCACCGTGCTTGACCCGGCTTGCGGTTCCGGCGGAATGTTTGTGCAGAGCGCCCGCATTGTGGAAGAACACGGACAAAGCCCCGCAGAGAAGCTCACCTTTTTCGGATTGGAAAAGAACGCGACGACCATACGCCTGGCCAAAATGAACCTGGCAGTCCACGGCCTGGAAGGCAACATCAAAAAAGCCATTACTTATTATAAAGATCCTCACGAACTGGTGGGTAAGTCTGACTATGTGATGGCCAATCCGCCGTTCAATGTGGATGAGATCGACGCGGACAAGATCAAGGCAGACCCTCGCCTTCCTTTCGGCCTGCCGGGCGTGAACAAACAAGACAAAGTTTCCAACGGCAACTACATCTGGATCAGCTATTTTTACAGCTACCTGAACGAACAGGGACGCGCTGGTTTCGTCATGTCCTCCCAGGCATCCAGTGCTGGAGGAGGAGAGGCCAAGGTGCGGCAGAAGCTGGTGGAGACCGGCGATGTGGATGTGATGATCGCCATCCGCTCTAATTTCTTTTACACCCGAACGGTGCCCTGCGAGCTTTGGTTCTTCAACCGGGGCAAACCAAAGGCACACCGTGACAAAGTGCTGATGCTTGATGCGCGCAACGTTTATCGAAAGGTCACACGTAAGATCTACGACTTCAGCCCGGAACAGGAGGACAACCTGCTGGCGATTGTCTGGTTGTATAGAGGGGAGACCGAACGCTATCTGGAGCTGGTTTCTGATTACCTCGAAAGTGTTGTTGAAGAGGGAGAAGGCTGTTTTAGCTGGAAGGATGATGACGATGAAACCCTCCGACCCCTACCGGAATTTATCGAAGCCCTTACCGAACTTTTAGAAGTGTTAGATCCCTTCCTGAAAGAGCAACCAGAGACAGGTTCACATGTTGAAGTATGGGATGAATTAAAGAAGGAGCAGAAGCTGTTTGTGAAGGATGTCGAGGCTTTTAAGAAAAGTGTGGACAAGGCAGGAAAACAGTGGGATGAAGCCCCGGACACCAATACAGCCCTGGTCAAACTCACCCGACAATTTGAACCGTTAGCAGAAACCAGCCGGGACCTCATCAAACAAACAGACCTTCTTTGCAAGCTGGCATCCAGACTCATCGAGACCTGCGAGAAAGATTGCGACGTAAAAGAAAATGCTCTCTGGATAAGGAAAGATATTACCCGTGCTCATAAAGCCACCAATGCAGCCCGACAGGAGGCGGTGGAACAATTGAAGGAGGTACGGTATTTCTGGCGGCAGGCACACTGGCTTACCGAACGGTTTCCTGATGGAAAGCTTTGTGATGTAGAAGGTCTTGTAAAGCTGGTGAGCATCGAAGAGATCAAGGAGAACGACTGGAGCCTGACACCGGGACGTTATGTCGGGGTGGCACCAGAAGAGGAAGATGTGGATTTCGATTTTGAGGAAACCATGCGGGAGATCCACGTAGAACTGGAGGACCTCAATGAGGAAGCCGTGAAGCTGGCGGCCACCATCAAGAAAAATTTCGAGGAACTGGGGATATGACGGACACAGTTCCTACGCTTTCTTGTGTGACTGAATTTATCGTTGACTGTCTTCACAAAACAGCACCAACTCAGGAAATCGGATTTCCGCTCATAAGGACACCAAATATTGGGAAGGGCCGTTTCAATTTGGATGGTGTGCATAGGATTTCACAAGAAATTTATGATAAATGGACAATACGTGCTGTGCCGCAGAAAAATGATCTCATTATGGCGAGAGAGGCTCCAGCGGGTAATGTGGCAATAATAAAATCCGACGAACCACATTGTTTAGGCCAAAGAACCGTTCATATTCGTCCCAATCCAGAACTTATTAATCCCGACTTTCTCACATACTTTCTTCTTGCTCCGAAACAACAGGCAGCATTGCTTAGAAACCAAATTGGAGTTCACGTCGGGCACGTGAACATGAAGGATATTAGAAAATTACCATTAGAAGACTTACCGCCAATAGAGGAGCAGAAAAAACTCGCTCAAATAATTGCTGAATATGATGATCTGATTGAGAATAATCTTCGGCGGATTCAGTTGCTGGAGCAGTCGGCGCGGCTCTTATACAAAGAGTGGTTCGTGCACCTGCGCTTCCCCGGCCATGAGCACGTGAAGATTAAAGATGGTGTGCCGGAGGGGTGGGAGAGGAAGGAACTTGGAAAAATATGTGCCTTGCGTGCGGGAATTAGCTTTAAATTAAAGTATCAAGGTCAAGCAATCGGAGATATTCCATTCATAAAGGTAAGAGACATGAACAGCTCCGGAAACACTATCGTCATTACCGAGGCAAATAACTGGATAACTTCTGATGAGTGCGTTGAGCTTCGCGGTAAGCCTTTCCCGCGCGGGACTGTAGTTTTTGCTAAGATTGGAGAAGCTATTAAAAAAAATCGAGTCAGGTTCCTTAACCGAGACACACTAATTGACAATAATATGATGGGTGCTATTCCGAATCAAATCGAAATAGATCCATCTTTTCTTTATTTTCTCCTTTCCCGATACGATTTTAGTGCTATTGCCGGGGGAGCGGCAGTTCCTTTTCTTTCGGGGAATGTCCTTAAGCAGGAAATTTTCTTAGTGCCGGGGAAACTAATTCGGCGCCTGTTTAATGAAGCCGTTTCTCCTATTCTTGAACAAATTACTTTTCTTCAGATACAGGGCACTAAAGCGGCTCAAGCCCGCGATTTCCTCCTCCCACGTCTCATGAACGGGGAGATTGCTGTGTGAGCGCCTACACCGAAGATACTCTCGTCCAGCAGACCACTGCTGAGTACCTGGAGCAACAGCTCGGTTGGGAATCGGTCTATGCCTATAATAATGAAGACTTTGGCACTGACAGCCTATTGGGCCGCGCATCTGACCGCGAGGTGGTGCTGACGCGACCCCTGCTTAAAAAGCTGGTGGAGCTTAACCCCGGTCTACCAGATGCGGCTTATGACGATGCGTTGCGGCAGATCACTGCAACGGTGGCATCAGAAACCCTCGCCACTACCAACCGTGAAAAATACGACCTGATCCGCGATGGCGTGCAGGTTACCTACCGCAACGACAAAGGCGATCTCGTGCGTGACCGGCTGAAGGTGCTGGATTTCAATGAGCCCGCCAACAATCACTTCCTTTGTGTGCGTGAGCTATGGGTGCAGGGTGAACTCTACAGAAGGCGGGCTGACATCGTGGGGTTCGTCAACGGTCTGCCACTGCTGTTTGTTGAGCTCAAGAACATCAGCAAAAGCCTGAAGACCGCCTTCGAGCAAAACTTTTCGGATTACAAAGACACGATCCCGCATCTCTTCCATCACAACGCTATCGTAATGTTTGGCAACGGAGCGGAGGCTAAGGTTGGCTCAGTCACCAGCAAATGGGAATATTTTAACGATTGGAAACGACTGGCTGAGGATGAGACTGAGACCAGTGCAGTGGAAATGGAAACGCTGCTGAAGGGTATCTGCGATAAGCGAAATTTCATTGACCTTGTAGAGAATTTTATTCTATTCGATGAATCGTCCGGTGCGCCGATCAAGATCCTTGCCCGTAACCACCAGTTCCTCGGCGTCAACCTGGCTGTTGAATCTGTGCAGGAGCGCAAGGAGCGTGAGGGCAAGCTGGGGGTCTTCTGGCATACGCAGGGGGCTGGCAAAAGCTATTCCATGGTGATGTTCACGCGCAAGGTGCACCGAAAGCTGGGAGGTAACTTCACTTTTGTTGTGCTGACAGACCGTGATGACTTGGACACGCAGATATACAAAACTTTCGCGGGATGCGGTGTTGTGGACAACGACAAGAACCCTTGCCGAGCCGCCAGTGGTGACCACCTGAGCCAATTATTAGCTCAGCACAAGTCGCATGTCTTCTCGCTGATCCAAAAGTTCAACAAGGACATGGATCCGGATGAAGGCTATACCCAGCGCGACGATGTCATTGTTATTACAGACGAGGCTCACCGGACACAATACGGCACGCTGGCGCTCAATATGCGTAACGCGTTGCCTAATGCCAGCTTCATTGGGTTCACCGGCACACCGCTGTTCAAGGACGATGAGGCCACCAAGAAAGTTTTCGGCGAATACGTCTCCACCTACGACTTCCAGCGGGCGGTTGAAGATGAGGCTACGGTCCCGCTTTACTACGATGCACGTGGTGACAAGCTTGGGGTGGTGATTGGTGACCTTAATGAACGTATCGCCGAGAAACTCGAAGAACTAGAGACCGATGACATTGATGTTCAGCAGCGATTGGAGAGGGAGCTGAAGCGTGACTACCATATCGTCACCGCAAGCAAGCGTCTGGAACAAGTGGCGCGAGACCTGGTGCGGCACTACTCGACGGCATGGGAAACCGGGAAAGCGATGCTGGTGTGCATCGATAAGGTGACCTGCGTGCGGATGCATGGTTTGATCATGAAACACTGGAAAGAGCGAATCGCTGAGCTTGAATCTGAACTATCAAAGGCTAAAGACGAGCAGGAGGAGATTTATTGTAAGCGGCAGATTGAGTGGATGCGTGAAACACGTGCGGCGGTAGTAGTCAGTGAAGAGCAGGGCGAGATGGAGAGGTTTAAGAAGTGGGATCTGGATATCACGCCGCATCGTAAGCTCATCAAGAATGGCATTGATCTGCCGGAGTCGATGCATGATAAGCCCCAGTATCGCAACATGCAACGTATGGAACTTGATGAGGCGTTTAAAGCAGAGGAACATCCTTTCCGCATCGCCATTGTCTGTGCCATGTGGCTGACCGGCTTTGATGTACCTTGCTTATCTACGCTGTATCTCGACAAGCCGCTCAAGGCGCATACATTGATGCAGGCGATCGCCCGCGCTAACCGGGTGACCGAAGGAAAGAACAATGGCCTGGTGGTGGACTATTGCGGCATCCTCAAGCACCTGCGTGAGGCTTTGGGAACTTTCGCTGGCACAAGCATTGAGGGAGGGGGCGATGGGAAAGAGCCTGCAAGACCGAATGAGGAATTGCTGGCGGATCTGGCAGAGGCCATTGGCTTGATTCGGACATTTCTTAAAGAACATGATGCTTCTTTGGACAATATTATCCAGCAGACTGGGTTCGAGCGCAACGCGGCCATCAAAGCAGCAAAAGAAGCGGCTAATGAAAACGATGAGAGCCGCAAGCGGTTTGAGGTGATGTGCCGGGAGGTGTTTAAGTATTTCAAGGCGTGCCTCAATATTAAAGGCATCAACGATTACCGGGCGGATCGCGACGCCATCAACATCGTCTACAAAAGCTTGCAGAAGGACCGGGAGGAAGCAGATATCTCCGACATCATTCGGAAACTGCATGAGGTGGTGGATGCAGCGATCGAGATCACACCGGACCGTGTTGAAGAACCATCCGAACCCTATGACATCAGCAAAATCGATTTCGAACGATTGAAGCGTGAGTTCGAGAAAGTGCCAAAGAAAACTGTCGTGCAAAATCTAAAGGATGCTGTAGAGAAGAGGTTGCATCGGTTGCTGTCCCAGAACCCCTTACGAACGGACTTTCAAAAACATTATGAAGAAATTGTTGCGGAGTATAATCGTGAGAAAGACCGCTTAACTATTGAACAGACATTTGAAGCCTTGCTGAAGCTTGTCCAAGAGCTGACTGAAGAAGAAAAGCGGGCTGTGCGCGAAGGCCTCGATGAGGAATCGCTGGCTGTCTTCGATTTGCTCAAAAAACCTGACCTGAATGCTGTCGACATCAAACAGATCAAGGCTGTTGCTGCTGGTTTGCTTGAGACGTTGAAGGCGGAGAAGTTACGGGCTGATCAATGGCGGGACAAGGAAACAACGCGAGATGCGGTGCGCAAGGAGATCCATGATTTCCTCTACAGCGATGACACGGGGCTACCGGTGAATAGCTATGAAGAAAACGAGGTGCAGAGTAAAGCGGATGAAGTCTACCGCCATGTTTTCAGAGTTTATCCCACGTTGCCTTCGCCATTTTATGGTGAGGCTGCATCAGGGGCTTCCTAAAAGCCAATTCAGCATTTTACGGGAAAAAAGAGGGATTCCATGGGTGTTTTTTTTCTATATATCGGACTCCTTGGGGCTAAAGAAGGGAAGCATTTTCCAGAAATTTCTGTTTAATGCAATTTATCCGGGTACGGCAGGTATTATAAGGGGTTAGCCTTTTTTAAAGGTGTACTTTGGACCTCTTGGTTTAAGGAGTGAATCCTCATGACAGATTTCACGAATAAAGTAATTTTTAGACATCTTCTATGGAAGTGGGCCCCGGAGGAGGATGAACCCCTAAATGAAAATCATAAGAAGGATTATGAAAAAGTTGTAAGCCATTTTAAAAAATGGAGGGAGTGGGCAAGGGGGCAAGAACGAATTAGGGACGAATTCTCTAAGATGTTGCGGCTAAAGGAAAAAAGAAGTGATGACACCTTTGATATGTTAATTAGTCATGTGATCGTTGCTTGCTTCTTTGCGACGAATTCATCCATTGCCACTCCTGATTCTTTAAATCAACTGAAGGAGAAAAATGCCTATGAGGAAAATATAAAAATCCAACTCCCCCATATTCAAAAGCTAGCAAATGCAATATTAGAAGTTAAAAATAATCAGCACCATCAGTTTTATGCACGCTTTTTTTCAAGATTTGTAAATGCGTTTTTAGAGAAAAGGGGATATAAGGTTGAGGAATTAATTTTTTCTGATGAGGAAGCGAATGAGTTTATTATCAAGATGCTTAGGGGGTATGAGTTCCAATTAAAGACTTGGTTCCCCTGGGATGCCGAAACGTGGCCCAATACTGATTTTAGAGAAATCACCCATCTGGAAGGAGGCCCGCCTTGGTTTAAAACAAAAAAAGCGGGGGCATTGCTTTATCATGATCAACTACACAAGCAGGTCAACAAAACCAACAGATCAGTAAATAGTTTAATCTTTCACTTGGCCTTCCTTTTTCGACAATATACTTCAAGCCGACTGGATGATATTAGTTTTTCTTCATTTGGCGGCCAAATGCCCAATGATGGTAAGCCTTGCTATGAACACGTGACAAATATCGCGAATGCCATTTTCACCTCTTCGGGGGATTTTTGTGACTCCAATGATGAACTGGATGAGGGCAAAGTGAAAGACCGAATCCGTGGGCTGGTGAAAAATGAAGTGCGTTTGGGTTGTTGGCTAAAAGACGAGTCATAAAAAAATCTTTCTTTATATCCCCCTCCTATCTCCCCTGAAAATTCTATATTCTCATTTTCGATAGGTAAGAGATGTCCTGCACTGGGCTTCTCTTTAAAACAGAATCGCATGCCTCCATAGCCATGGGGGTTTGCCAGCTATCATTTGAGGAGAGAGATGCAGAACAGCGTTGAAGATAATCAGAGTGCTCCAGAAGTTCATATAAAATCCCCACATGCTGAGGAAAATCTGTGGCCATCCAAGCACAGGCTTGAGGCTGCTCAAACGTATGCCTCTCTTGGCTGGCTGGTGATTCCGGTGAAGCAGGATAAAGCACCCTATATAAAGGAATGGCCGGAGAGAGCTACAGCAGATCCGGACAAAATTTCAAAATGGTGGAACCAATGGCCTGAAGCTAATGTTGGGATTGTCACGGGGGAGGCATCTGGATTAGCGGTGCTAGATGTTGATGCGGGCAGTGGGGGCTTTGAAACGCTGGAACAGTTGGAGCATGAATATGGAGCCCTTCCCAATACCCTCATAACCCAAACAGGTGGGGGAGGGCGGCATTACTTATTCAGGTATCCAGAGGAGGGATTCAAAAATTCTGCTGCAAAACTTGGCGCTGGTTTGGATACCCGTGGAACCGGTGGGTTTATCGTTGCACCACCCAGCCTGCATTCTTCTGGCAATGAATATCATTGGCAAGATGATGAACCCGGTGATTTTGAATTGGCCGAGGTGCCTGGCTGGATACTCGACCTTCTTAAACAAAAAAAATCCCGTGCTAAGGGAGCGGATAATTCCAATACGACCTCGAATGAAATTATTAAGGAAGGTGGGCGCAATGATGCGTTGGCAAGCCTTGCAGGAGGATTGCGGAGGGAAGGCAAGGAATATGACGAGATATTAAACCACTTGCTGGAGGCCAACAAAACCCGTTGTCAACCACCGCTGGCTGAGGATGAAGTTCAAGGCATTGCAGAGTCGGTATCAAACTATGAACCGGGCTCAGTACCGGGATCCCAGGGGCGAATAGGTTCCTATGAAATGACTGCGGGTTCCATAATCTGGCACAAACGAAATAAGGATGGTGAAGCTCCGACACAACTAGCCAATTTCACAGCCCGGATATCAGCTGAAATTGAAGAAGACGATGGAGTAATGGTTTCTCGCCTGTTCGAAATTGTGGCGAATATCCGAGGACGAGCCAAGGTTTTCAAGATTCCTGCCAACGAGTTACCCAGCATGAACTGGGCTTTGCGGGAACTGGGAGTGGGGGCCATTATTAGCCCTGGCGCTACACTTAGAGACCATACCCGTGCAGCCATTCAAACGTTTTCAGAAGATGCTATCAGAAGGACTGTATTCACCCACCTTGGATGGCGAAAGATTGACGATGTTTGGCATTATCTGAATACCGGCGGCCCCATTGGTCCACTGGGACCGGCCCCTGATGTAGAGGTGGCATTAGGAGATAGCCGTCTGAGAGATTTTCTGTTGCCCGCCCCCCCAGATAAGGGTGAACTCAAGACTGCGATCCTGGCAAGTCTATCCTTACTTAACCTTGCCCCACGGCAAATTTTGTTACCGATTTTGGCGGCTGTATTCAGGGCCCCTCTTGGCGAGGCATCACCAATTGATTTTGCACTTTGGCTTGTTGGTCCTACCGGATGTCAAAAAACCGAGGTGAGCGCTCTGGCTCAAGCGCATTTCGGAGCTGGTTTCCACGGAAAGAACTTGCCAGGTAATTGGACGGGAACAGACAACAGCCTGGAGAAGCAGGCATTTTTAATTAAGGACGCCGTGTTTACGATTGATGACTTTGCACCTGGAGGCACCCAATATGACATTACCTCACTCCATCGTAAGGCTGAAAGAATCCTTAGAGCTCAAGGCAACCGCAGTGGTCGAACGCGTATGCGGGCAGATGGCTCGCTGCGTCCGGAGTATTTTCCACGAGGGCTCATTATCAGTAGTGGGGAAGACATAGCCAAGGGGCATTCAGTAAGAGCAAGGGCTTTGATCCTTGAGATGAATTCTGGTGACGTTGATTTGGAGGCACTGACGAATGCACAGCAGCAAGCAGCTGAAGGTGTTTTTTCACATGTGATGGCTGGGTACCTGAAATGGCTGGCGCCTCAAATGGATCGGCTGAAAAAGGAAATGCCAGGCACACGGATTACGCTTCGGGATGAGGCTTGTCGTTTATTGAAAGTTCATTCCCGGACGCCAGACCTTATTGCGAGTTTAATGCTTGGATGGAAGACATTTTTGAAATTCGCCAAAGAAACTGGAGCCATCACTGAGCAGGAACATGAAAACTTTGATTGTGAGGGATGGGAAATACTTGGCGAAGTTGCAAAGAGTCAATCTGGTCATCAGCAATCTCAAGATCCCGCTGAGAGGTTTATAGAACTATTTGAGGCAGCCCTAATGAACGGGATGGCTTATTGCGCAGCTATGAATGGTGCTCTTGCGCCTGAGGCATCGGAACAATGGGGATGGCAGCGTGAAGGGGGAGGAGACATGCGACCAAAAGGACGGAAAATAGGCTGGGTGGATGAAGACAATCGTATTTTTCTAGAACCTCAATCTGCCTTTCAAGTAATCCAACAGTTTGCCGGGAATCAAGGCGAGCCCTTCCCCGTTACTCAGGCCACGCTGTGGAAGCGATTGGATCAGAGAGGCTGGATTGGAGAAAAGGAAGCTGGGCGACACACCACACGAAAGGTGATTGAAGGCAGGAGGCGGAGAGTCATCAATTTAATCCAAGCGTCTTATGCCTCAGAAGCCGGACCGTCTGGGCCACATGGGCCAGTCAGCGCTAATAATCTCGAAACAAAACGATTAATGGACAGAGACACGGACCAGGGAGCGAAGAATTCTCCGGAACTGGTTCACTCTGGTGGGCCGCTAGCTGCAGGAGGACAAGGTGCGGGCTCAGATGGTCCAGATGCCCCACGAATGCAACGTAAGGGGGACGGAGATTTATTCAGAGAGGAGGAGTGGTGATCCATGAAAACGGAGACGCTATTGCAGGAATTCAGAGGTTTGGGCGGAGAGATCAGGCTCATGAAAACGGATCGTGTCCAAGTGAAATATCCAGCTTCAGGTGTGTTGCCTGAGCTTGTCAGTCAGTTGCGAGACCACAAAGAAGAAATTCGAGCTTTGCTAATGAAAGAAGTGCCCGTTCCATATCTCCATCGTGTTACTGGAGACTTGGTGATTCCCTTTGAATGCCTAGGCCGTTTTCGCTGGTGGGACGGGGGAATGACATCGAGCGACACTCGAGAATGGATTGAACGGTATTTGAATAACTAAAGGAGGTGTGTGTTGGAAATATCAATTGAGGGCCATGGCCCAGAATTAAATTGGTCTTTGGAGGAGTTGCGAGATGATTGGGCGGACCATATGGGATTTAATCTTAAGCGAATCGAAGAAGAGTTAAGGCTATTAGCTATAGCGTTGGTGGACTTGAAGGAAGACCGGGAGGTAGCGCTTGCCAAGGGGCGAAAGCAAATTGAGGGAATATTATTTTCTCTCGTGATTTCTCTGGTTCATATCGATCGAAAGAGAATGGTGCTGAAGCAAATTGAAAAAATAAAAGTGGAGGCGATCAGTCTGGACTATTTGCAGGATGAAAACGGCCTGAAGGAGATGGATTATTTATACCAAATGTATTGTTGCGATTTCGAAGCCATGACTGACGTTTGCGTTGATTTCAACCAAGAAGAAATCTGGGAGAAGTTTGGCTACCCGGATCACTGAGGACTCATCGGCGAAAATGATTGAACCGGCTAATCGTTTTATCCGATTGAAAGATGCCCCCGCATTTTTTGGCGTGCGTCGGGGCGCCTTCAATAAATACTTCCGACCATCCCTTACAGAAATTCCCTTAGGCGCCAGCGCTCAGTCCGGAATTTTGTTCGATCGTTTGGAAATGGATGTCCTTGCTGATAAGATTAAGGAACGCAACGGACGTCCAGGTTTGAAAGGAGAAAATATACCATGGGACGTCAACAAGGACCGCAACTGGTCCAACGCAAAGGCTCGACAAGCTGGTATATCCAAGGCAGCCTCTTCCAAGAGAGAATTAGACAGAGCACTGGAACAAGTTCTCGGGAAGAAGCCGAGCTAATCTTGACTGACGTAATTGGCCGAGTGAGGCAAAGGCATTTACGCGGAGAGGAGGCTCCGGTTGCCGACTTCAACACCTTGGCGGCCAAGCACCTCAATGAGAGTGATAAGGCTTCTATCAAGGAAGATGCGCGGCACATCAGAGACCTGGCTCCGTTTGTTGGCGAGTTGCCAATGACAGAGATTTACCGTGGGCGTGATGAGCAAGGAGAGCCGACTCCGTTGGAGCGATTTATCCGGGAAAGGGCAAAGCAAAGCGTGTCTAAAAGGACGGTGAACTATGCCCTGCAAGTTTTGAACATTGTCGGAAATCTTGCTTCAAAGCGGTGGCGGGGAGGCCGAGGCAAGCCGTTAATTCCCTACTGGACAGGCATTCCTCTGATCAATGATCGGGAGGCAAGAACGTTAGGCCTTAAGCTGAAGAAGGAGCCGTATCCCTTAAACTGGGAGGAGCAGGATGCGTTATTTTCTGAGCTACCTCCGTTGAATCGGGATATGTGTTTGTTCAAGGTGAATGCTGGTTGTCGGGAAAATGAGGTTTGTCGGCTCCGCTGGGATTGGCTGGAGAAGGGGTCTCAATCCATCTGGTACTTTGAAATTCCTGGTGAACATGTGAAGAACAGGCTGCCAAGGACCGTGATACTAAATGATGTTGCTCGTGAAGTGGTGGTTCGGCAACAGGGCAAGCATCCAGACTATGTATTCGTGTATGAGGGGAATCCGGTAAAGCGGATGAACCGATCTGCGTTCAAAAAGGCCAGGGATAGAGCCGCAAAGCTATTCCCAAGTCTAAAGAATGTGGGGATCCATAGTCTGAAGCATACTTACGGTGCCAGGTTGAGGGCGGCAGGAGTGCCCGAGGAAGATCGGAATTTTTTAACCGGTCACAAAGGAAAGATGAGCATGACCTCATATTATTCGGCTCCGGAGCTACAACGCATGCTGGATTACTCCAACAGGGTGTGTGAGCACCGGGACAATATAATCCTGCTAAAAAGGAAAGCCGGGTAAGGTGGTATTGGCGCAAACTTGACACAGAAAGAATTGGGAAGCTGGACCGTTTTCTGGTAAATTACCGAATCTAACCACCTAGCCGGTGTAGCTCAGTTGGTAGAGCAACTGATTTGTAATCAGTAGGTCGGGGGTTCGACTCCTCTCACCGGCTCTTTAAATACAAAGGTTTGCGGTGTTCGCCGTAACCCTTTTTTTTTTTGTAGACACAATGTAGACATGCAACTTAAAACAGGGAATGTTAATAGTTGGATCTTTTATTGTAAGGGCCTAAAAAGCGCTCCCCATTGAAGTGAATCAAATGTGACGGCGCCTCAGCAACCCATACCTCTGTTTCCCACGAAATTTCGCCTAGAAAACGGGACATTCCTGCCCTATCTGGAAACGCAGTAACATAAACTAGGCCAGGTTTTGAATTTGAAAATAATTTAGAGAGCTCACCATACCTTTTACTATCAACAGGGCCATTACTAGTTACAGATTCTATTAACAACAACCAATCTTTCTCAGGAAAGTAGATAACAACATCAGGCATTTTCCCATGATTATCAACTACAACTCCCATCTCAGCTAAACGTTTATGTGAAAAGTAACCAACTTTATCTCCTGTATCTCCAACATAAATAACTTCACCTCCCGGAGCGTACCGGGGGCCAAAATCTTCAACAATTGCTTTAATGAGCTGACTATGATCCCCTGGGGTAAGACGAATCTCTATTCCTTCTGCAACAGTAAGGGGAATCATCTGCATTTCCCGCTCCATAGCGTATTTTTTTGCAAGGCCTCCTTTTTCCTTCAAAAATCCCTCTAAGGTCTTTCCCCATTTTTCAGTACCGAAGGTCACAATAGTATCGTATGCTTCACCGCTAATCTGATAGCAGGCTTTAGGGCTATTGACGGGCCTATCTGGTTTGTCAGGGTTATATCTAGCTATTCCTGCTTCAAGAAACTGGTGCATAGTCTGCTTCCTAAAGGTTTCCCGTGAATTTGGTGCGTAATTTTTACCATATTTATTCCTACAGAAATTCATTATTGGGGTTATACCAATCAAGGGTGCAGTACACTTAGACCAAGGGCTTTTAGGGGGCAAATTTAAAATAGCTAAAAGGGTTAGGGCGGATCTGTCATTTTGTTGCGCCTTAGGAAACCCAAAGGCTTTTAAAATTAAAAGGGCTTCTTTTATTTTTTTTTCAATTAACAATGGTTGGCGACTCCGTCATCATTCACAGCAACAACAATTTTTTCTATAATTGCATCTATTTTAGACTGATCTATTGTTTTGTTCCCAACTTCTCGACCTATCCTCCTAAGTGTCTCGGGATTTGGATATTTTAAAAACCGTAAATCTGTGGCATTAACCTGAGTATGGCCGCTAAATTGCCTGAAATACTTATCTAGCAGTGTGCTATTCAAGTACGTGGTGAGTCCCATGGCAAGGTCATTATCTACACCACAACGTCCAGCATGAATAATATTCAAATGATTTTCGAATCCAATAACCTCTCCTGGCAATGAACCATCATATACCGAGGCAACCAAACGCCGTTTTTCTTCTTTGCTTGTGAAACGGCGGATGATTACAAAACACCCCTTATTTCTCCACAACCATTTTTTTGAAGTCGCCGTAACCCTTATAGCATTCGGTTTTTTGCTGATCTTGGGCCATTGCAGATGATTTTTTTGAAAATGGACTGGGTACAATAAAGGTACGGAACCGATTTCTAGTTCATTAACCAAGTCATCCTTTAAACGAAAATCAACCACCGGCCCTGTTGAAACCTCCAAGCCAAGATCAGGTAAAGAATAATTAAAAATAGAGACCTTATCAACTATCTCCTGATCTTGATCAGTGCTGGCTATATGAATAAAAAGTCCAGGATCATTTTGCTTTACCACACTACAAAATGGCACTATACGATGTGTTATTTTTTCAAAAGAAACATCAGCAGATTCAACGTTTTTGGAAATAGGGTTTTTGGGAGAGGACGTTATAATTACTTTATTGGTCTGTTTTTTTTTGACAGCGTAAAGGATAATATTTTCTTGAAGAACTTTGTTTTCTTTAAAAGCTTGTTCTCTGCTATCAAAAATGTGTAGATGCTCTATAGACATGCGTGACAAAAAAAACTCTCGGAATGGCTTAAAATAAAGGCCATTGCAAAATGAACGAGGCACTATCGCAACAAGCTCTCCTCCTTGCTTTAGTTGCTCTACTGAAAGCGCCAAAAACCCTGCATATAGGTTTGAAACTTCAATGCCAACAGAACGAAGGTGTCTTCTATGGTCAGATTTGGCGCTAATTTTTTTATAAGGAGGATTCAATATCGCATGTGAAAACCTTCCCCTTTCAGAAGCCTTTTGGAGAAGGTTTTCGGCAACCAAAGCCACTCCGCCCTTAATAAAATCTTCTGATTTAATAATTGCTTTAAAGTCAATGCAGGATTCAGTGCACAATTTGTTAATGTTACCCATACTATATTTAAGATACTTGAGCAGTATCATATCTATTTCATAACAAGTTACGTCAATGCTTTTGGGAGTTTTTTTTCGACGAAGAAACTCATCAACAAAGGAAACGGACAAGGAACCAACTCCCGCTCCAGGGTCAAGCAATGAAATTTCTTTATCTTTCCATTCTTTAAATAACGATGCCATAAAACGACATATAGGAGCAGAGGTCATGAATTGCCCCAGAGATGAGCGCTTTGACTCGTCAAGCATATTATTGGCATCCAAACGATAAGATTCTGTGTTTTTCATCAATCCCACCGGTATGGTATTATCCATAAGATTTTCTGCCCAGTTGTGCTAAAAGTAAAAAAGGTTTCTTGAGAGATTATACAACGATTATTATGAGTCGCTAAGCTTCAATCTAAAAAGCTTATTAACTTTAGGAAGCAGAAAAATGGCTGGATTGCTGGTAGAGCTTGAGCAAGAAAGAAAGAATATAAAAACAGATAGCTACCGTATGTCTATCGGAGAAATAATCAATTTATTTAAAGAGGGGGATATGAAATTAGACCCCGCATTTCAGAGATTATTTCGATGGACCAATGAGCAAAAATCAAAATTTATTGAATCCATCCTCCTGGGAATTCCTATTCCAGAAATATTCGTCTCACAAGATACGGAAGGAAAATGGACAATAGTTGATGGCGTGCAAAGGATATCTACAATTCTGCAGCTCCGTGGAGTTTTACCGAATAAAGATCCACTTAAGATGACCTCCACAAAATATTTACCTGCTTTAGAAAATCTAACATGGGCAGATCTTCCTAGTGAAGTGCAAAGGATTTTCAAAAGGGCTAAATTAGGTATTAACATAATCCTAACTGAAAACAGCATCCAAGCCCAATATGAACTCTTTCAAAGGTTAAATACGGGGGGCTTACACTTAGAGCCCCAAGAAATAAGAAACTGCCTAATAATTATGATCAAAGAAGAATTTTATAATAAAATTAACGCGTTAAAGGATCACACATCCTTTAAAAATACTCTACAGTTGACTGAGAAAAAATACGAGGAAGAGTATCATATGGAACTGATCCTAAGATATCTCATTGCCGTTTATAATAATGTTGATTATCAGAGCTACACAATGTCTAGTATTCATTTAAGAGAATTCCTAGATAAAGAGACAATCGCCTTAATTGAAAACGACGATTTCAATCTAGATGCTGCTATAGAAAAGTTCAAAGAAGTCTTTGATTGGCTTGATGATAAGTTAGGAGACACAGCTTTCAAAAGATACGATAGTGCAAAAGACCAGTTTTCAGGAGCTTTTTCAAATGCAGCATTTGAGGCAATCACAACTGGCGTCACTATAAACTTTGACAAATTAAAAGCCAGTGAAAGTGATTTTAAATCTAAAGTTAAAGGAATGCTTCGGAGCAATACATTTTTAGAAAATATTCAACATGGTGTGAAATCGCAAAAAAGATTTAAGAATTTAACGGAATATTCTAAAGTTTATTTTGAAAATGAATAGTAACGAATTTCTTGACTGTCTTAATCTTGATCTTGGTTGGAGAAAGAAAGAGATATCAGACTTGTATTTGCTAGCCCAAGAAAAAGAAAGCGAAGTGCTTTTGAAGAGCATGATACTTTTGATTTATGCGCACTGGGAAGGGTTTATTAAAAAAAGCAGTAAAATTTATCTTAAGTATATTTCTGATAAAAACATTAGAATAGACAGACTGGAAGATAATTTTCATGCTATAGCGCTTAAAAAATACTTTAAACGTTTTATAGCCTCTAGAGATAGTTTTTCAATAGATAATGAACTTCAATTTGTAGAATCTAGTAGTCAGGGTAGAAAGAAGTTTAAAATTTCAATTGACATAGAAGACAGTAAAGAGAGTTCTCTGATAAATACCGAGCACAATTTAAAAGAAAAAATTTTACACAGGATTTTTGTAATAACAGGCTTGAGTTATAAGCCTTCCCTTCAAACTAAAAAACATTATATTGATGCACATTTGTTGGCAAATAGAAATAACATTGCTCATGGAGAGCCTTTTTTAGAAGGTAAATATGATGAGTTTTCTTTGTCCTTGGACGATATCTCCAGGCTGAAAAATATTATTTTATTAATCATGGATTCTTTCAAAGAAGAACTATCTGATTACGTTTCAAATGAATATTATTTAAGCCAAAAAAAAAGCGAACGGAGGGATTATGAGGAAGGAAGGGAGGAATACTTACGAGCGAGTTTCCGCGAAATGGGTGTTTCATGAGCAATATAGTAAAACCTGCAAATAAAGGATAAGTAAGGCCAGCAAACTCAAAGCAATCACTACTCCAGAAGGCAAAAAATGAAAAATTGTTTGGCGGGTGCAGTTAGCGGGGTGGTGGGGCAACTTATTTAGATTGAAGGAGTTATCTATATTTAGGCTTGCAATTCTTTGGGGACCACGGGGCTTTTGTCCCTCATGTCCCGATTTGTTTTTGATACCTTAGGGCCACAAGGCAAGTATTTTAAATAAGTTGCCCCGATGCCCCGCAATTAAACAATACTTTATTGATCCCGCTCTAAGATGGCATCTCTTACTGCTATTAAACGGATTCGACCTAATCCAAATATTTTGTGTTTGCAGGTATACCTTCCAGTCTCATTTATATGCAACAAATCTTGTTTCTGGAGTTCGCGGCAAACCTCTTTAATATTGTGACCTTTGCAAGCCTCCTTAAAACCCTCTTGAGTGAAGAGATATAACTCCTCCTGATCGTCTCGATACCCGACTATTTCCACAATCCTTCCTGCGGGGGTATTTTCATTGGTATTCGCAAACCTTCCTGGATTTCTTAAGATAAACTCTCGAATAGCAATAATTCCCTGAAACCCTTCTGAAATATTCTCCTGATCTTTAAGCCAGATATCTCGAACATACAAAATGGATTGCTCGATCTCTTCTTCTTCAAAAGGGAGAATTTCAAGTTTGCGAGCAACTTGTCCAGCGGCCATAACCAATGCAAGTCTTTGCAGGGCTCTGCTCTGTTCAGGATCAAGACCTTTTACAGAAACTAGGGAAAGAGCTTTATCATATTCAGTTCTTACTTCCCGCCTTAATTCCAGGAAACTAGGGAATTGATTGATAAGTTTTTCTAAGAAGGCTGGTCCAGCGGTTCCGTAGTAGCTTGCACAGTTCTTTTTGATCTCTAGAGCTTGGGAATTACCTGACCTCCTAGCATGCTCATTAAACACACCTCCATCAATCGGAATATCCATCATTCGGAGAATCTGTCCGCTTTTCGCGGTTTTTCCATTTTCTTCTATTTTTTCTTTAGCTGGAATTTCTCCGGTAGATAGGATTAATGAAAGCCATGATCTTGGTTTTCTTAGGTTTCTATCAGAATTCATGGAAACCTTACCTTGTCCTCCCGTTAGATCGTAAATAATCTTTCCAAAATCCTTAGCATTGCAAGTTCCAGCCTCATCTAAAATCAATATACTGTCATTATGAGCGGCGGCTAATCCCTCCAAACCATTTGCAGTAGTATTCCATTTACGAATATAAGCTTTTATGGGAGATTCCGCAGGGTCGGCACCACATCCCCAAACGCTGGCGGCCATTTGTGCGGCTGTTGTTTTTCCATGAGAGGATCGACCATAAATATGAAAACCCCCTCCTTCTCGCCCTACAACCTTAAGGAGAGGGCCAGCAAAGGCTGTACAAATGCAGAAAATAAGAAATGGATGATCCCTGGCAAGAGCGGCTACCTCCATTTGCCAATTCAATAGTGAGCCCTTTGAATGGATAGTAATAGCTGAAGGGCTATAGGCTTCAGGTTGATATTCTATGTCTTCGGTATCAGTATTTGAGATAGTTTGCTCAGGCAGGACATATGCAAACCCGTCTTTTAGATTTTCTACCCAACCCAACTTGGATACACAAGTAACCCTTTTCTTAGGATCAAAATGTCCAAGATAACTTGATAACAACCTTTCCTTACCTGGAAGAATGCTCAGGCCATAAAATGCTAAATGCTGAGCTAATTTATTTCCGGTATCGTGAAGCCTTTCTTTTGGGATCGATTGCTTATGGTGTTTCCCATCCCCATCAATCCATTCCACAAGGATTCCCCAAGAGCTACTATCAATATCTCTAGATAGTGCAGATACCCAGCATGGAGAGGATATTTTGGTTTCTGGAGAATCCTCATCTTTGGGAAGCAGAAAAACCCCCCTTGGATTTAAATCATATCCAAAAGGAGGCTCAACCCCATCCCAGGGCTTTAGCTTGTGTCTTTCGGGATGATTCCGTTCATCAGTTTTAAACATTCCCTTCACTTTAGAAATCAGAACATCCTCAGGCCAAGGGTCTGGGTTTTCAGAATTCCAATCTTGAGCAAGGACTAAAACTCTTTCATAGGAATATTCGCGATTTAGCCAAACTCCAGCAGCAGATAGGAATACTTTATGCCTTTCTCCGTCTCTACAGGGTTTGGGGAAGAGTGAATTGGTTTTATTGCCTATGAGTTTTCGTTTGAGAAAGTTGCTTTGAGATGCGGGTATTTGATCCAGAATATTTTGAGTATCAAACAGCTTCCCTTCATTCCTGAAAGATTCAAATGGGCAACCTTCAGGGCAGCTGGGAAAATAATAAAGCTGAGATTGTGTTTTTCCGCAACTATCTAAATTCCCCTTGAACAGTGAATTAAAGTATTCAAACACTGCCCCCAACTTAACCGGAGCAACCAGCTTGGAAAAAGGAATGATTACCCTCCATTTGGGTTTTTTAGGGCTATGGGAATAGGTGGTGTGTGCGAAATACTCCAAGCCTTCTAGGAAGGACTTAATTCCCTTTTCGCTGATTTCCCCATTATCCAAGTCTAAGACTATCGCGGATATTTTCTCCACCGCTTGATTGGTTCTACCTTTTCCACTTGTAAGAATCCCAGGTATCAAACCAAGGCCATCCTTTTCCTTGGAACGTATTTCCTTGTCAGATGCTTTATGAGGGTCCAGGGCCTGATAGTCTAGGTAAGATAGCTTCCCTCTTGATTGATCAAATTCTCTAAGTTGGGAGCAAAAGACCCCCCATTCTAAAGTCTTGTTCTTAGGGGTTTGGTCCAACCGATCCTTTACTTGAGCAAAGTGAAAAGTGAATGTGGAATTATCTTCTGAAGGGGCTTGGATATCGGTTTCCATTTACCGACCCTCCTTTTTACAAATCCCCTGATCACTTGTGGATTTTCGGATATTGGCTTTTACATAAGCCTCTAAGGCAGAGACTTCATATCTAACGGCCCTAGAACCAATCCTGACAAAGGGGATTCTGGCACCAGCCCAACGATCTCTTTCAAGAAAAGCTTCGCTTACGCCGAGGTAAATTGCTGCCTGTTTCGTACTGAGTAATTTGTTTTCCATGACTATCTCCAGATAAAAGTGTTTATTGCTGGAGACAGTTTGAAGTTACTGGCTTATCTTGAATAGAGGCTTTTGCGCGGACGTGTATGCATTTGCATGCAAAGGTATAGGGCAGGGTTGTTTATTACTAGGAGTTTAAGGAATTTTTGAAATTTCTTAATACTCTTCTAAAAAAACGCTCATCGTCTTGTGGGAGGATTTCTTTTTGTTTCTCAGATAATGTGTCTCGAAAAGAATTAATTGCTGCAATATCCGTTGAAAAGTTGTTGGCCCGGTGGAAATCCAAAAATGATTGACCAATTGAATGCTTTGGTTTATTTCCTTTAATTGCATTTTCACGGTGTTTAAGTGAATTTAATTCTTTTGCCTCTTTCGTAACGATTTCTTTTTTTGGGGGGCGTTTTGATAAATGCTCTGACAAACAGATTGCTTCTTTCGCATCGATGAGAATAGCTCCTGCGGTTTTTAGATCATCTATCTCCCTTTGGTTTTTATCTTTAATGATTTTAGGGTTTGAGAAATTAAATCCGTTGAATAGCTCGCTAATTAAAGCTATTGCCAAAACAGCTAAATAATCTGATATTGAAGCATTTCTAAATTCCGCTTGATCTGAAATGTCGAATGTATTTAATTCCTGCTCCAAATGCTTAGTAGGGGATAAGCTATCCTTTCTTTCGTAATTCCCAAAATCAGAGACAAACGTTTTTTCTTTCCCCTCCTCCAATGGGGACGATTCGTAAAACATCTTTCGATTTGTATTTTCCCTTATCCAATTGATAGTTAGAAAAGCATATTCAATTTCTTTTGGTTTTCTTTTTTTTAATATGATATTCGCTTTTTGGATAATTTCCATTGATTGGTTTGGAAACCATTTCGGTTTCTTTTTATCAAATGGATAGTTGAAATTAAAAGAAGGATAGAATTGCATTTTATTAAACCAATTAATTAACGAATTAAATCGTATTTTTAATTATTTTTGGGAATTCGGGAATCCCTAGAGAGGATTTCAAACAACTGCTAACAAGAAGCAGCCTTTTGTAGGTCTTTATCCAGAAAAACTATTTTATTATCCCCTTTATTGTTTGAAAGAGACAATAGATAGCTTGTGATTTTTTCCATTGGTTCCCTGAGATTATCAGCATCAGAAATGATATATCTAGCCGTAATATCTCCATTCATTTTATGATTTACTAGCCGTTTAATTGAATATCCTGGAATCTCTATGCTATTTGCAATAGTTACAAATGTTCTTCTAAGGTCATGAATAGTAAATTGTACACCTGAGGATTCAATTACCCTTTTTATCTGCCTTTTTGGTTCAATTAAAAACCCCTTTCCTTCTTTCCCAGGAAAAACATATTCATTGATGGCTAAAGCTTTTCTTTCCTTTAGAAGATCAACTAAGAATTCAGAAAGAGGTAGGTTTAAAGTGCAATGGTTTTTGGGGTCTGGAATAGTCAGACTCTTATCCTTAAGATCTACGTTTTTCCAAAGGAGTTGAGCGGCTTCCTGTCTACGCAAACCAGTAAAAAGAAGAAAGATTAAATAATCTGCAATAACAAATGAAGAATCTATGCATTCAGGGTTTTTTAGTTCAGAGACAGCCTTAAACCAACCTGGGAGTTGATGCGGTTTTATTACTGTTTGCTTTCTTTTTTCGCGGTACCAAGAGCGGGTATTCGTCAAAATAGAAACTGGGTTTTCGATAAGAATTGAATGTCCATTGCTATCTTCGTAGGTTGCTTTGGAGAAATTCAAAAGTGACCTTAAAAAACGCATAGAGTGATTGGCATATGCCTCTCCTCGAATTTCTCCCAAGTCTCTATGTTTCTTAGCTACCATGGCCTTCGAAATGTCATTTAAAGTCTTTGTGTGCCAGTCAAGAAATGCGACCTCAAAAATCCGGCCATAGTTATACAGGGTTTTAGGTCTTAGGTTTTTGCGGGAAATTTTGAATTCGTCAAAGGCTTTAGACAGAGAAATGCTAAGCATTCGAGCTTTTTGCTTTTCAGCAATAGGGTCGGTTCCCTGAGCAACTTTCCCTAAGAGCTTTTGGGCTTCACGTCTTGCCTGTTCAACCGTCAACTCCCCAAAACGACCTAGGGTCATTCGACGGACCCGACCATTAATTCTCTTTTCCACGATAAAAGATTTTGCGCCCTGATAGGTGATTCTGACTCCGAAGCCGCTTAAGTGGGAGTCTCTCAGGAAAGATTGTCCTGAAGCTGGAGGGCGTAATCGGTCAACAACTGTCTTGGTTATTTTGACCTTCTGATTAGGGGGTTTTGTAGACACTATGTAGACACCTCGGTTCAAGTTCTATAAGGCAGTCTAAAATAGAATCCAAGAAAAAATCAAGTAAAACCTTTAGATGTAATAGGTTATAAAACACCTGCAAACAATTTCAAAAACCATAAAACAGTCCAAAAACATATTTGTAATCAGTAGGTCGGGGGTTCGACTCCTCTCACCGGCTCCATTTTTATAATAATAAGATTTCCTGTAGACGATCAGTTGATTTATGCCATGGCCTCATTATTTGGAAGATGAAGAGCATGAGTTTACCATGACTTCCTTTTTTCTATGCAAACTGGAAATTCTGGAATCAACCTATATGTAATGAGCGACTTGACCCCTTCATTATGGAGACGCTGCTACATTTGTGGAGGACCAAGTGAATAGGGGAAGGGGTTTTGCGGACATAGACTTCTTTGTAATAGGAATAACGAAGTCTGTTATTGGCGGAGAATAGAAATAGCAATCACACCTTTGTTTTTTTAATATTAAATATAAAGGCGCGGATTCATATAATAAGTGCAATTCCTTTGGTAAAAAAAAGAGGTAGGATTAATTTGCAGAAAAATCTAAACCTCACCCAAAGGAATCGCACCTATGAGACATTATCAGCAGTTAAACAAAGATGAAAGATTTTATATTTGGCACGCCTTACGATCAGGGCAGACTCAGCAAAAGGTAGCCGAGACCCTTAGGCGGCATCCCTCTACAATTTGTCGAGAAATCAAACGTAATAAGTATCCGCAGGCTAAAACATACACCCTTCACTGGGCGCTGGATATACTCAAGTGGCGTAAACGTCGTGTTGCGGCGACCAAGTATCGCAAGCTCAATGAATCAGTTGAAGATATGATACTAAAACTGGTTCGGCAATTCCTCAGTCCCCAGCAAGTGAGTGGTTACCTCAAACAGCATCATCAGATAGCCATCAGTCATGAAACGATTTATCGTTTTATTTATGCTGACAAGGCACGTCACCAGTCACTAAAACATTATCTTCGTCAAGGTGCAAAACTACGCCGAAAGCGCTACGGCTCAGGAGCAAGAGCCTCAAAGATTCCAAACCGGGTCTGTATCACGGAGCGGCCCACTGTTGTTGAAAAGAAGCAACGCATTGGAGATTGGGAATGTGACACCATGGTGGGTAAGGACAAGAAGAGTGTCCTCGTTACAGTGGTTGATCGTTTCTCATTGACCACCTGCTGCTCACGGGTTTACAGCCGTACTGCTGAAGTCGTATCCCGAGCCATTATTCGCATGCTTGAGCCGCATATCGATAAAGTTCATACACTGACTTTTGACAATGGATCGGAGTTTGTGAAACACGAAACAATAGGAAAAGCACTTCAAGCAAAAACTTACTTTGCTCACCCTTATTCATCCTGGGAACGCGGTATCAACGAAAACACGAATGGGCTGATCAGACAGTTTCTACCTAAAGGAACTGACTTTAAATCAGTCTCCTGGCAGACTATAAAACAGATCGTCGACAACCTGAATAATCGACCCAGGAAAACCCGTCAGTACCAGACACCCAATCAAATGTTTAACAATGTATTCGTGCCTCTTATATAATTGGAATTGCACTTATGGGTTGAATTCGCGGGCCTTCCCAACGCCGGGACGTACAGAATAATCGTTGACCATCTTGGTAGTCCTCGTTTTATAATAGATACCGTATCCGGCAACACGGTACTGGAACTTGAATACGACGAATGGGGTAACGAGATAGTCGTCAGTGGAAACCGTAATCTCATCCCTTTTGGATTCGCAGGAGGTCTGTACGACGAAAATACAAATTTAACCCGTTTCGGCGCACGCGACTATGATCCTGAAACAGGAAGGTGGACCAGCAAAGACCCAATAGGGTTTAAAGGGATCGTTATAAATTTATACGACTATGCGTTTAACGATCCTATAAATTTAGTAGATGATTCTGGTCTAGCACCATATCCTCCAAAATTCAGGGAAAAATGCATAAGCTTGGAAAAAAAGATAAAAAGTCTCCGGAAACGATTAGCACAAAAAACAGACAAATTTGTAAAAGATCCCAACGGCTTAAGGAAGTGCAATATTTTCGATTCAGATTTACCTAATAGAGTTAGTCGAGAAAACCATTTTAGGCACATGCAGGATCTTGCAAAAGGTATCCGGGCAGCTGAAAAGGAATTTTTTTCAAAATGTTTTGGAGGAGATGACCCTCCACCCCCACCAACGGGTGCAGAAGATTTGCCATTTCCGAATCCAGGACAGCCAGTACCAAATCCAAATCCATGGGCTGTAGCCATAGGTGCGGGTGCGCTTGGTATCATTACATTTTTTTCCCATGTATTTGGGTTTGGTTCTTGAGGGTTTATGAATTTCAATGATGATCAAAAATTGAAAAAACTTTTAATTAACTTTCGGAATTCTTTGAAAGATATGGATGAAAAACTTTTCCGGACTACTTGTGAAGATTTAGGCCCAGTACTTGTTTGCTGGTGTCCAAACATAACGAATGATATCTTTTATGATATTATTTCTCCGATTAAATCTTTAAATGAAATAAATATTAATTTAGAACCTTTTTTTATTTTATTGCAGCTAAATTATGAAACATTTGACGAATTTCAAAAGAGCCAACTTTTTGATATTTCAAAAACTCTTTACCCAAAGCTACCGAATGCTGAAAATTGCTTTTATTGCTTGATCTTTATGGTTGATTATTTTGTAGATAAAAATCTTTTGGAAGTTTTTATCGGTTTTTCAAAGCTAAAAAAGAACTATCTAAGGGAAAAGGTTTCCTATGGCTTGTTCTATTTAATTGAAGAAATAGAAGATTCTGATCAGAAAAAATTTGCTGAAGATTCTATACTTAACATGTGCAATGATCTCGACGATAATGTTAGAAAAGAAGCCCAAATAAACTTCCATCATTTAATCAAAGTTAAAAACTAATTTATATAGAGTAGGGAGGGGTCACCCATTTGCAGACTCCGTGTCAATTGACAGCAGTACCCCTGCTTCCAATAGATCATTCTATTGGAAGTTGTTTTTTCTAAACAGGCCGGAGTTGTTTGTTATGCATCCTGGTTTTCGTTTAGGTGGATGTCGCTCCGTTCATGATACGCATCAGTCACCCATCCTCCCGCTATTTTCTCCGCATTAAATAATGCTCTATCGCGAATTCAACCCATAAGTGCAATTCCAATTATAAAAGAGGCACGAATATATTGTTAAACATTTGGTTGGGCGTCTGATACTGGTAATGGGGTCGAGTCTTTATTTGACTATATTTAAATTTCAGAAGTTCCAGAAAATGATTTGTGGAATTGTTCTTCTGAAAGGGCAAGTCCTTTATTGCATATAGGTCGAAGAATTTCTAGGTCCCTTCCCATATTTTCCGTTTAGCCAGCACTACTTCCTTTTAATATTTTCCCAATACTGGACTTGACTCAGTCCGGAAGTAGCTTCCTATTTTAGTTTTCTCTCTTTGTTTTATCCGGTGTTTCTTTAGCTATTGAAGCCTTCCTTCCTGAGTCAGCTTTAACTTTGACGGAACCACACCAGAAAAATTGATTCAACCCGTCTTCCGCCGCAGTACTAGCGTACGGCCAAGAGGAAGCATTTCGGGGTGTGCTCAGAACCGGTTACTCGCTAAAAAAAGGGTTAACACCTCGCCCCACCGCTAGGTGGGCG